>CAZYTT010000019.1:0-8188 GCA_964650235.1 uncultured Gammaproteobacteria bacterium
GAGCCTGTGCCGATCGGCGACTAACCGCCCGCGCGTCGCTCTCCATGGCGGTCAGCGTTCGTAGTGGCTCTTTAATTACAGCTCGTCTGGCGATCGAACAGGATCGAGAGGTCTTCGCCATCCCCGGCTCTATTCATAACCCCATGGCCCACGGCTGCCACCGCCTTATCCGTAACGGGGCCAAGCTTGTTGAAGAAATTTATGATATAATTGAGTAGCTTGGCCAATTTATGCCATTAAATCCAACACTTAGCCCCGATCATATCGATAATCAGGGCCCAAATGACTACGGACTTGATAATTGACAACAAATGGTGATAAATAATCTTGGATTTGATCCCGTCTCCATGGATACTCTGATGGCTCGGACGGATTTTAAATCAGATGACCTGTCGGCAATTCTGTTAACGCTTGAATTAGCGGGATTAGTAGCGACAGCGCCAGGGGGCATGTACACTCGCCTGCCAATGAAATAATGGAAACAGACAATTATGCTTGATGTGCTGATGTACCTATTCGAACACTACATGGATGAATCTGCCATGATCACTACTGATCATGACAATCTGGAATCATGCCTGTCCGATGTCGGTTTTTCCAATAATGAAATCAGGAAGGCCTTAAGCTGGCTTGACGGACTGAACCGGACTGGCCATACCTTGCCCGTAAACTGCCACCGCTCAATTCGCCTTTACACAAACCAGGAGACAACACGCCTGAGTAGTGAATGCAGAGGTTATATTCAATTTCTGGAACATAGCGGGATATTAACCCCTGACTGCAGAGAATTAGTCATTGACCGGGCGCTAGCGCTTGAAAATGATGATATTGATCTGGATAAACTCAAATGGGTCATTTTGATGGTGCTATTCAATCAACCACAGCAGTGTGGCCATAAAAATCGAATGGAAGACCTGATTTTCTCAGAGCCAGCAGCAAGCATCCATTAAGACTCACATACCAACGTAATATGAATCTCGTCATTGTAGAGTCGCCTGCAAAGGCCAAAACCATTGAAAAATATCTTGGGCGCAATTTCCAGGTATTAGCGTCGTATGGTCATGTGCGCGATCTGTTACCCAAAGAGGGTGCCGTTGACCCAGACAATGATTTCGCAATGAAGTATCGGCTCATCGATAAAAATGCCAAACATACCGATGCAATCTGCAAGGCCATGAAAAAATCAGACGCCTTATATCTCGCGACCGATCTTGATAGAGAAGGAGAAGCAATCTCCTGGCACCTACATGAGATCCTGAAAGAAAAAAAACTATTAAAAGACAAACCGACCTTTCGCGTAGTCTTTAATGAGATCACTAAACGAGCGATCAAAGATGCCATTGACCATCCTCGCGAACTATCTCAAGACTTGATCAATGCCCAGCAGGCTCGCCGGGCACTCGATTACCTGGTCGGCTTCAATCTCTCACCATTACTATGGAAAAAGATTCGCAGAGGTCTGTCAGCCGGTCGAGTCCAGAGCCCCGCCCTGCGAATGATTGCTGAACGTGAACTCGAAATTGAGGCGTTTATACCACAGGAATACTGGACAATAGAGGCCGACCTCCAAAAAAAGAAAGATAATGTTACCGCCAAATTAACCCACTACAATGGGGAAAAACTGAATCAATTCAGCATCAACAACCAGGATACTGCGCACAACGCGGAACAAACTATCGTAGCGGATACCAATGGTCAGCTCCAGGTCCTGAAGGTAGAAAAAAAGCAGCGGAAACGTAACCCGGCAGCCCCGTTTATCACTTCTACTTTACAACAGGAAGCTGCTCGTAAACTGAGTTTCAGCGCCCAACGAACGATGCGAACGGCGCAACAACTCTACGAAGGAATAGATACAGGCGAAGGTGCCGCCGGCCTGATTACCTACATGCGTACCGATTCTGTCAATCTGGCACAGGAAGCCGTTGAAGAGATTCGCAACCTCATCAGCCAACGCTATGGCGCTAACAATGTTCCAAAAGAACCTCGGGCATTTAAAACCAAGTCAAAAAATGCCCAGGAAGCACACGAGGCCATACGACCAACTGTGGCTGAGAATGACCCCGACTCATTAAAACCATATTTATCGCCCGACCAATTCAAACTCTACTCCTTGATTTGGAAACGGGCAATTGCCAGCCAAATGATCCACGCTACGATAAATACCGTAGGAATTGATCTAGGTATTGCCGACAAACATATATTTCGCACTACCGGATCGACGATCGTCGACCCTGGATTTATGGCCGTCTACCTGGAAGGCATGGATGACGGGAAAGGCGAGGAAAAAGAGAGCCTGCTACCTCCAATGAAAGAAGGTGACATGCTCGACATCAAGGCCATTCGCCCTGAACAACACTTTACTGAACCTCCACCACGTTATTCTGAGGCCAGCCTGATTAAGGCCCTTGAAGAACATGGGATTGGCCGACCATCAACCTATGCCTCGATTATTGCGACGCTACAACAACGAGAATATGTTGAACTCGACAAAAAACGCTTCCGACCGACAGATGTAGGCAGGATTGTTAATAAATTCCTGACCAAACACTTTTCTCGTTACGTCGACTATGACTTCACCGCTCGACTGGAGGATGAACTGGACGAGGTATCCCGCGGAGAAAAAGAATGGGTACCATTAATGCGCGACTTCTGGCAACCATTCCATGAGCTGGTGGCCACCAAAGATGAAACTGTTCAGCGAAAAGATGTAACCCAGGAAGCCATAGATGAAAACTGCCCTACCTGCGGGGCACCATTATCCATACGCCTGGGACGTCGGGGACGTTTCATAGGCTGCACCGCTTTCCCTGAATGCGACTATACCCGCAGTCTAGATGGTGATGATGATTCGGCTGAACTGGAAGCGGTCGAAGGTCGCCAATGCCCTGAATGTGACTCTCAATTATTAGTACGTCATGGTCGATATGGTAAGTTTATCGGTTGTAGCAGTTATCCCAAGTGTAAATATATCGAACCACTGCAAAAACCAACGGATACTGGCATCACTTGCCCCAAGTGCAGCAAGGGCACCATGCTGCAGCGCAAGTCCCGTCGTGGCAAAATATTCTATTCCTGTTCTGATTACCCCACATGTGAATACGCCATATGGAACGAACCCGTCAATATGGCCTGCCCTTCCTGTAACTGGCCAATTCTGACCATCAAGACAACCAAACGTCGCGGTAGTGAACTTGTCTGCCCGCAACAGGAGTGCGGTTTCAATGAACCCTATGATGCTAACAATCCGGAACAAGCACCGGATACCTCTAGCAATTAATTTATTGCATCTTAACCATGCAGACTTCCTGCCCGGTTAGCGTTATTATCCCAACCTATAATCGAGCCAGGCATCTTGATAAGGCATTATCGAGCGTTGCCAAACAGACAAAGTTGCCACAGCAGGTTATTGTTATCGATGACGGATCAACAGATGATACCGCTATACTTTTAAAGCAAAAATATCCAGGCGTTCATTATATTTACCAACAGAATAGTGGTGTCAGCGCCGCCCGCAATGCCGGCATTCGCCATCTTATTGATCAGCATATAAGTGATAGCCACTGGGTTGCCCTGCTCGACTCAGATGACGAATGGCTACCGAACAAACTTGAACGGCAACTAGAGTTCTGGTCCAACAAGCCTCAACATCGGCTAATCCATTGTGACGAAATATGGATACGTAATGGCCGTCGGGTCAACCCGATGAAAAAACATCAAAAACATGGCGGCCAGATCTTCCACCACTGCCTACCATTATGCGCAATATCACCATCAGCGGTCTTAATACAGCTTGGGTTGCTCAAAGAAACGGGCTTATTTGACGAAGACCTGCCGGCCTGTGAAGATTATGACCTGTGGTTACGCATCTGCCATCGTGAGCCGGTCTTATTTCTAAATGAACAACTCGTTATCAAACAGGGGGGCCATGATGATCAGTTGTCTAAAAAATATTGGGGCATGGACCGGTTTAGAGTCATAGCCCTGATCAATTGCCTGGAAAAGGAAAAGCTGTCAACTGACAAACGCCAGGCAACCTCAGCCACACTGAGCCAGAAACTCGATATATTATTACAGGGCGCTATAAAACGTGGCCAATTAAATGATGTTAAAAAATATACTCAACTCAAGAATCGTTATTGCACGACAATTACAACATGATCAACTTGATAATAGCACTGCCCGATGAGGCCAGACCTTTAATCAGGCATTTTTGCTTACAAAAAAAAGGCTATTATAGTTACGACCTATACTCTGACAACAATATTCGTCTCATCACAAGTGGCATAGGTCCCTCCGCCGCCGCGAATGCCTGCTCATGGTTGCAGGGACTCAATGAATCGCCGGATAAACGCCACACAGATGCCTGGTTAAATATTGGCATTGCCGGACATAAGACTTTTGATATCGGAACTGGCCTGCTTGCACATAGCATTCAACATCAACTCAGCAATCAGGCCTGGTATCCCGGCTTTACCTTTCGCCTACCCTGTCGAACCAGCGCCCTGCTGACTGTAGATCATCCAGAACATAATTACACCGACGATAAACTTTATGACATGGAGGCCGCAGGTTTTTATTCAGCCTGCTCTCGCTTTTCAACAACCGAGCTTATACATAGCTTTAAAATTGTCTCCGATAATCAGGACTACCATGCCAATAACATTAATAAATCTGTCGTGGAAAAATTGCTGCAAAATAATCTATATCTTGTAGAGCAGATAATATCCATTCTCTCTACCACCCAACAGCAACTGGCGCAGCTCCAGCAAATGCCGGTATTGTATGACCAGTGCTTGACCCAATGGCATTTCAGCCACTATCAACGCAAGCAACTCCAGCAAAGTCTAAACCGCTGGCATACACTTAAAGGACAACAGCTGTGGCCACAAGCATTCGACCATATAAACAGTGCCCGTCAACTGCTGCTGTACCTCGATGAACAAATTGCACAACACCCCGTCAGGATAGGTTCATGACCGATATTCTATACATAGAAAAACAGGTGATGAATGATCCATTAACTAAACGTATTTGCGCACGCTATCCCAACGCCACACGCATAAGCTGTCAGCATTATGGTGAAATATTCAATCGTCATGCCCAGAATTTTCGCTTGCAGAAACAAAAACCAGCGATAATCCTGGCCCGCAAACAGAAAAAATTAATCATGCCCGCACCACCTGCCTATGGCCTTGATGGTGATCATCATTATTATTTTTCACACATGCTGAACTGTGTCTATGACTGTCGTTATTGTTTTTTACAGGGCATGTACCGATCAGCAAATTACGTCTTATTTACTAATTACTCAGACTTCAAGGACGCCATTATTAATACCCTTGAAAAACACCCTGACCAACAATGCTGGTTTTATTCTGGCTATGACTGCGATAGCCTTGCCTTTGATCCAGTTACTGGTTTTGTTGACGAATTTATTCCTTTTTTTCGCCAACACCCTCAGGCCCATCTCGAATTGCGCAGCAAGAGTCCCTATACCCGTTCCCTACTCAAACATCAACCGCTGAAAAATGCAGTGATAGCCTATAGTTTTACCCCCGAGGCCATCTCCCAGGCACTGGAACACGGAGTGCCCGCTCTAAACTCAAGACTCAAGGCCATAAAAAAACTGCAACAACATGGCTGGAAGATTGGATTACGTTTTGACCCACTGATCTATAGCGAAAATTTTCGCGATCAATACAGGAAATTATTTCAACAGCTCTTTAGAACTATTAACCCTGACATTCTACACTCTGTCAGCCTCGGCAGCTTCCGCCTACCCAGGCAATTTTTTTCAATAATGACACGCCTCTATCCTGACGACACCTTTCTCGCTGGCCCATTTACGGCAAGCAAAGAAAAAAACAACGATATGATAGGCTACCAGCAACAGCTAGAGTCCACTATGATTAAATATTGCAGTACCGAATTACAACAATATATTCCAGAGTCGATCTTCTTTCCCTGTTATGAAGATAGACCCGCAAGCAAATGACACCCACTAAAAATACACCAACTCGATCACTACTAATTACTGGCGCCAGTTCCGGCATAGGACTTGCGACTACACGCCAGCTCCTCAAGCAGAACATCACGATCATCGGTGTCGGACGGCATGCTGAAGAGACTAATAAAGACGCCGCCAACTACATTGGTTGCAACTTTGACTTAGGCCGTATTAACGACATACCCAATTGGATTAACACACTATCAAATCAACACCAGGATGCCTTTAATCACCTTAGCGGTATTATCTGTTGTGCTGGCCAAGGACGCTTTGGTTCACTCGAGGAATTTTCTCACCAGCAAATTCGTGATTTGATGGATATCAATTTTACCAGCCATGCCTGCCTGGTGCGTGAATTGCTTCCTGAGTTAAAGCAACGTGCCACCCAGGACCCGTTGGGTGCTCATATAATATTTATAGGTTCAGAGGCCGCTTTGCAGGGCGGTCGTCGTGGCGCCATTTATAGTGCCAGTAAGTTTGCCTTGCGTGGGTTTAGTCAGTCATTAAGGGAGGAGTGCAATCGCAGCAATATCGGCGTCTCTCTCATCAACCCCGGCATGGTCAGGACGGCTTTTTTTAACCCGTTAAATTTTGGCCCTGGGCTAGAGCCAGACAATGCCATCTTGCCTGAAGATGTTGCCGAAACAATCTCGATGATTCTTGGGATGCGCGCCGGCACGGTCATTGACGAGATCAATTTATCACCATTAAAAAAAGTAATTCAGTTCGACCAGGGACCCTCGGGCAAAAAAAAGACGTGACGCCGCATAACGGAGCCACGTCTTTTCACGCCTCAACTAACTCGGCATAAGTCCTGAACTATTTAAAAGCCTACATTCAAACGCAACGAATAGCTGTTAACATTTGCCACATCAGCTTGCGCAACCAGGTTCATGAAAGGCAGGAAACCAACCTTGATGCCGACATAACTACGAGTCTCGGAATTACTCCGATCGGCCAGATTTAGTCCGGACTTTTCCGAACCTTTAACCCAGACCTGACCTGCACCGGCATAAGGTGTCAGCATTGCAAATCCCTTACTGATGCCAACATCGATACCATAGGTGGTTATATCAACATCACTCACACCCGATAACTTGCTCCCATGTGCCAGGACTGTCACTGCTGGTGTGGCCATAGAACCTTCCAGAATAGCCTTGCGCACCTCGATACCCGTAACTGATACGTTACTACCAGGTACACTAATAATTGATGCCCCAATATCAAATCCAAAGGGCAAACCTTTGCGTGCCATCACCCTTGGAATTGGGAGCGTAGATGGTGCAGACCCATCAGCCACGACCTTATCCCAGATTGCAGAATCGATCTTAACCGTCGAAATCGCCAGCCCAACCTCAAAACCAAGAGTCCCTAGTGGCTCTGCGGGCGATACCGGGTTATAGGCGATTGCTGTACCGATCTCATCTATAAAACTGTCAAAATCATTCTGGTTCAATACAGCAAAGGCGATATCATTCCCTGCGGCATACACATTCCCCGCCATAGCACCAAACATGAGTATCAGACCGGAAACCGCGTGAGATAGTGATTTACGCATTAAAATTCTCCTAATTAATTGCCTTAATATACGGTAGCTTATATCGACCAAAGAGCCTATATCTTGATCGACCAGCGCTACGTTAACCTTGTTCACCTGCCCAGGCAATACTGACAAAATGCTGACGTTTTTTCTGGCGAATGCATCTAACCCTGTATACCATAAGGAAACGTTTAGATATCCCCGATGGAGGCCACCATTAGCACACAACCCACCCCGCCACAAAAATGGTTACAAATTATGCTCAGTGCAACCGCGAGCACCTCCGACCAGGTCAGTGACGCTTTAACTGAAGCAGGCGCCCTGGCTGTTACCTTTCTCGATACCGGCGACAACCCTGTTTATGAACCACTACCTGGCGAACAACGCCTGTGGCAATCAACTGCTATTGTGGGCCTCTTCGAGGCCGACACAGATGTCGATAACCTGCTGATTAGACTCAAGTCACTACTTAAAATCTCTAACCCACCTGAATGTCAGATTAAATATTTTGATGACCAGGACTGGGAGCGGGTATGGCTTGATCATTTCAAGCCCATGCGCTTTGGATCCAATCTGTGGGTCTGCCCAACGACTGAAACACCACCTGACCCGGATGCAATTACTATAATGCTCGATCCAGG
>CAZYTT010000019.1:8288-23790 GCA_964650235.1 uncultured Gammaproteobacteria bacterium
ACGCTCCCCGGTGGACTCGACGATCAGCAGACATTTGACCTTTTGCTGGCCAATATACTTTCCGGACCCTTAATAGAACTGGCACCACTGTTTGAGTCACACCTCAACAAAGGGGGCATATTGATACTATCAGGCATCCTCGCCGAACAGGCCGAAGAGGTTCTCCAGCACTATTCCCAATGGTTCACTTTTGAACCTCAACGTCAATACGAGGGCTGGGCCTGCTTGGTCGCAACGAGGAACTGATCTTTCATGCTACTGGTCAACATTAGCAGCACTGATAACCTATTGCTGCAAACCCAGACATCAGTAGCAATAAACCAGAAAGCCTAGGTATACCCTGACAGGTTGAGATCATTAGCAATAGCTGGAAAACCATGAAAATGAATCAACGCCAGACAATGATCAGGGTATAATCTCACGATGCTGAAAACCTGCCCACATTGCCTGACCCTGGTTGAAGTCACCGATGAACAACTATCTAACTCCGATAGCTCCGTAGTCTGTACCCACTGCCGGGCCCGTTTTAATATAGAGATGACGCCGACCCAACCAGCGTCCCCTGAACCCCCTGCGCCCGATATCATTATTGAAGATGACGACAGGGTCCAGATGATGCAGGCCGAATTAAAGTCAGGCAGAAGTAAAAAACAGCGCCGAATATTCCCATGGCTAATCATTAATTTATTCCTGGCACTACTATTAATGGGGCAATACATCTATTTTCAACGTGACAAATTGACAGAAGACCCGACCTTAAGACCCTGGTTGATCCAGTTTTGCCAGTACCTGCACTGTGAATTAAAGCTAATCCGAGACACCCAACAGATTCACATTATTTCGCGTGAGGTCAAAACCCACGAGACACTAAAAAACACCTTGCAGATCAGTATGACATTTATCAATGATGCGCCTTTTAAACAGCCTTGGCCGACAATTAAATTGTCTTTTTCCAGTTTGAATGGCCAGGTAATTGCCGAACGAGCCTTCGTTCCCGGCAACTATCTATCCACATCGGAACAGATCAGCCGTGGACTGCCACCCGGGCAACCCTTTACTGCTGATTTATTGTTGATCGACCCAGGTCCAGAGGCAGTCAATTTCGTTTTTGAATTCCAATAGCGCTCAGAAATGTAAAAATAGCCCAGTGCTTTCACAGTTTCGCATTAACAGGTATCATAGGTGTTTGGCTTGGCTAGGGGTACATTGCCGTTCGTGCCAGGGCATGCATGAATAGAACACATCAGACATGGCCAGAGCAAACTATGTCACTTTCATGAGAACACAATGCAGATAGGCCCATACACAATGGCCAACAATCTAGTCCTGGCGCCAATGGCGGGGATTACAGACAGGCCATATCGACAGCTTTGCAAACAATTTGGTGCAGGTTTGGCTGTGTCCGAAATGGTGTCCTCGAATTCATTATTATGGGGCAGCGAAAAAACCCGCCGGCGAGCCAATCATGACGGCGAAACGGATCCCAGGTCAGTTCAGATCGCTGGTTCAGTCCCCGAGTTAATGGCACAGGCCGCCCAACACAATGCCGAACATGGCGCCCAGATTATAGATATTAATATGGGCTGCCCGGCTAAAAAAGTCTGCAATGTCATGGCTGGATCCGCACTGTTACAGGATGAGTTACTCGTCAGAGATATACTCGAGGCTGTGGTCAAGGCTGTTAATATCCCGGTTACGCTCAAGATCAGGACCGGCTGGGACACCCATAATCGCAATGGTGTTGCCATTGCCAGGATAGCGGAACAAAGTGGTATATCTGCGCTGGCCGTACATGGTCGAACCCGCGCATGTGCCTACCGTGGTCAGGCCGAATACGATACCATTGCCGCCATAAAGCAGGCTGTATCCATTCCAATTATCGCCAATGGCGATATCCGCACTCCGGAACAGGCCAAATACGTACTCGATTACACCCAGGCCGACGGGATTATGATTGGCCGCGCCGCCCAGGGGCGCCCATGGATATTCGCTATTATTGAACACTACCTCAAGACCGGTGAGATAAAAGACGACCCTCCTGTCAGCAATATTCGCGATATCATGCTGACCCACCTGAAAGAACTTTACAGCTTTTATGGTGCCCACATTGGCGTCCGGGTCGCCCGCAAACATATATCCTGGTATAGCAAGGGACAGCCGGGGGGAGCCGCCTTTCGACAGATTGTTAATCGCATCGACGACACCTCCAAACAGTTAGATGTAACACGCGAATTTTTTGAGCAGCTTATTGACCAGGTGGAAATTGCCGCATGATAGAACGCGGCAAGTCAGCAGTATTTGAAGCGGAGAAGGAACGGCGAAAAAAACCGCTTTGTTCCTGTATTGACTCAGCCCTGCAACGGTTTTTTATTGACTTGGATGGCCATACTCCACCGCAGAACCTCTATCAGATGGTTATTAGCGAGACTGAGTTCCCCCTGTTTAAGGCCGTGATGGACTACACCAAAGGTAATCAGAGCAAGGCCGCTGAAATCCTTGGCATTAACCGTAGTACATTACGAAAAAAGCTGGAAAAATATTCACTGCACGAATAAATTAATTATTCTGTAATTCTAAATTTCTTTAACTAAATACAAAATAGACACCATGATCAAACGAGCACTACTTAGCGTTTCTGACAAGACCGGTATTATTGAATTTGCCCAGGCCTTATCTCTACAAAATATCGAAATTCTTTCCACTGGCGGCACAGCTCGACTACTGGCCGATAATGGCATTGCTGTCATCGAGGTATCGGATTACACCGGCTTCCCCGAAATGATGGACGGACGGGTTAAAACCCTGCACCCGAAGATCCATGGCGGCATTCTCGGTCGCCGTGGTACCGACGAAGCGGTTATGACTGCCAATGATATCGGCCCAATTGACCTCGTTGCTGTTAACCTCTATCCCTTTGAACAGACCGTCGCTAACCCGGACTGTGACCTCGCCACTGCAATAGAAAACATTGATATAGGCGGCCCAACAATGGTGCGCTCTGCTGCCAAAAATCATGCCTCAGTCACTATAATTGTTGACTGTTGTGATTATGCATCAGTATTAACTGAAATTAATGAAGGCAGTGGTGCCGTCAGCGCCACTACCCGCTTTCGACTAGCTGCAAAGGCCTTCGAACATACGGCCCGCTACGATGGCCTTATTGCTAATCACCTGGGCAGACTCAACACTGACAAACCGGATGGTGAGCGTCTCCAGTTCCCACGCACATTTAATAGCCAGATGAACAAGGCCCAGGAACTTCGCTATGGCGAGAACCCTCATCAGCAGGCCGCCTTTTACGTCGAACCCAATCCTACTGAGGCTGGTATAGCAACCACAACAAGCATTCAGGGGAAGGCCCTGTCCTTTAACAATATCGCTGATGCCGATACAGCGCTGGAATGTGTCAAGGAATTCACCGATCAACCGGCCTGCGTTATTGTCAAACACGCCAACCCCTGTGGTGTAGCCGTCGCTGACAATATGTATGATGCCTATGACCGCGCCTATAGCACCGACCCGACATCGGCCTTTGGTGGCATTATTGCTTTTAACCAGGCACTTGATGCCAGAACAGCCCAGGCTATTATTGAAAGGCAGTTTGTGGAGGTCATTATTGCCCCTGCTATCAGCACCGAGGCTCGCAGCGTACTGGCCGATAAACCCAATGTTAGAGTGCTCAGTTGCGGTAACTGGGACAACCAGTGCCAGGCCGGACTGGACTACAAGCGCGTTAATGGTGGCTTGCTAATACAGGATCGGGATATCGGCATGGTGACCGAACAAGATCTGAAAGTCGTTACTCAACGTCAACCCAGAGCTCAGGAACTTAAAGATCTATTATTTGCCTGGAAAGTCGGTAAATTCGTTAAATCCAATGCGATCGTATTCTGCAAGGACGGTATGACTATCGGTGTTGGCGCTGGTCAGATGAGCCGGGTCTACAGTGCTCGCATTGCAGCCATCAAGGCTGCTGATGCCGACCTCACCGTTAAAGGTTCAGTCATGGCCTCCGACGCCTTCTTTCCCTTCAGGGATGGACTCGATAGTGCGGCGGAGGTAGGCATTACCGCCGTTATCCAGCCAGGTGGATCAATGCGTGATCAGGAAGTGATTGATGCCGCCAATGAGCATGGTATCGCTATGGTCTTCACCGGTATGCGGCATTTTCGCCACTAGCCTGTGTGCGTCGTAAGCGACGGTAGCACCAGGCAAGACCTATCAGCAGCCATACCAGACTGAGTGTCCCTGAACCCCTTCGCTTGAGTGGCGTAGCGTCAGTAAAACTATAAATACCAACAATGCTTTCGCCTTCATTACCGGCATTATCCTTGACCAGGACCCGCAGAACCGTTGCACTGTTAAAGGTCAGTGCCAACGGTTCAGTATAGCTGACTGTCAAGGGGGTATTGGCACTAACGGCCGGGTTACTACCATCCATGGTAATCTGTAGCTCACCACAACCTTCGCCGCCACCGTCATCACAACTCATCAGAATTGTAAGCGGGGGATTATAGTCACCACTTTCATGGGACAGGCTAATGATGGGTACTTCACGGTCAACGGTATATTCATAACTGGCATCATCGCCTACATTGCCAGCCTGATCGACAGCAATGTAGTGAATCATCGTTACGCCATCGGCTAAATCAATTGGACCGTCATAAACAGGAGAGTTGAGCGTGGCAACACTTCCATCGACTGTGTAGTGTATTGCTGCACAACCAGAACCCGAGCCGCCATCATCACAGACCAGTTCGACAGGCCCGTAGGTCATAGCGTTAAGAGTGGCCAGCCCCGGCAGGGCTATGACCTGTGGTTTATCCTGATCAATAATATAGTTATCGCTATGGATGCTCTCGCGATTACCATCACTATCAACCGAAAAATATTTAACTGTCATTGACTTATCGATGGTGAGCTGATCAATGTCACTATAGAGTGGTGATGACTTTGTTGGTGTACTACCATCAACGGTCACATAGGTAGACACACAACTAATCAAGACCTGACTGGTACAACCAAGACTAACTGTCAATGGAAACTGAGAGGCCATGGCCGCCGGGTTACTCACCGTTACTGGCGGGGCAATCAGAAATCTCGCCATATTCTGATACTGGCTATCGCCCCCTATATCAGTAAAATTTCCAGCCACAGTCAGACTATTATTATCTGTCACTACAGTCAGGGCCACGATCTCAGCAGGTCCAGCCATAGATGCAATCAATGGATCCCAGGACAATAATGTCCCGTCATCGCCCTCCAGCATGGCAAGATAATGACGATTTGCGCCACTTATTACTGTAAACTCACCCCCGACAAATAACTGTCCGTTATTCGACTCCAGCACCTGCCTGACCGACCCATTGGTGTCGACCTGCCAGCCTGCTCGTGCCGTCGCCGTAGCTAATTCAAGTCTAGCCAGATTACTCCGCCCCAGACCACCGATTTGGCTAAACTGCCCAGCAACAAGGACATCAAGACTACCGCCCATCAATTCAACATCATAGACAGCGGTCCCGGAAACGGCAGTGTCCCAACTGGAGATCACTGCCGCATTACCAGGATTCAACAGGGCCAAGGCAACACGGATATCGCGGCCATCACTACTACCGATATGACTAAAAGCACCCGCCACAAGCACCTGACTGGACTCGGGCAGGACCAGGATATCATGTACCGGACCATCAGGATTCGGTAGCCATGGTGAAGCAAGGCCTGAACTAACAGCAACAGCAGCCAGATTTTGTCGGGCATCACTACCGACCTGACTAAACTCTCCACCGACATAGAGAGTTTGACCATCTGTGGAAAGCGCTAACGCCAACACCTCTACCCCCGTTAAATCCGGATTCCAGTCAAGCACCTGACCATACCCACTCGATGCGCTATCAATATTGATGGCGGCAATATGCCCCCTTGCGAGTCCGTCTACCTGCGAAAATTGACCCCCGATAAATAACACCTTGCCATCAGCCGATGGCAACAGCACATTAGCAACACCGCCGGCACTGAGACTGGGCGACCAGGAACCGACAACATCACCTGTATTCATATCGATAGCAGCCAGACCATTCCGGCTGAAGCCACTGGCGATAACTGAAAATTGCCCAGCAATATACAGTCGTCCATTATCCTGATGAATAGCATTGACTGCACCATCTGTAACAGGCAGAGGACCCAGCGGGGTAGAAGCGGCAAAAACTGACCCGACAAAGGCCGTAATTAATAAAAAAACTAGGGCAACAATTCTATTCATTGCTACTCACCAACGTTCTTACATTGCCTGGTCACCGCCAGGAAGTTGCGGTAAGTAACCAGTAACAACAGCACTAACAGGTTAATCGCTACCAGACCACCGGAACCGCCCTGACTGGATATAAAACTGGACCTTCTTATATCTTCGCTATTACCGGCCAGATCTATAGAAAAATATTTAACTACGGTCCTGCCGCTGATCGTTATTGGCCCCGTATATCGGGTCGAAGACTCGGTCGGAGTCGAATCATCGAGCGTAAAATAAGTAGCAGCACAACCTGAGTCCTCATCCACACAGGCCAGCGTCAGCGTTAAAGTCTCGCTATCATATACCCTCGAAATGGGTGTAATTGTTGTCTTCGGTGGTACCACTTCAAGTACATAGTGAACCTCATTTAATTGATTATCTTCGCTATTACCAACCTGATCGACAGAAAAAAAGCGTAACACTGTACTGGCCCTCAAGGTTATGGGATTACCATAGACCAGCCAGGGACCATCATCTAGGGCATAGTAGGTAATAGCACAGCCCGAACCGGCGCCATCATCACAGATTATGGCGATGTCCTGCAGGGTCGTGGAATTATAGTTACCCCCTGGCAACGATACTGTCGTCTGCGGCGCCTGCGTTTCATCGGCCAGGGCATCCAGCAGGACAAAGTGTGCCCGCGGTTGCTCAGCTATCCGCTGAAATTGCCCCCCAGCAAAAATAAAATCATTATTCGCTAGTAGACTCGTCACTGGATCACTGGCAGAAAAGACCCAGTCATCACGAACAAAACTATTCCGGGTCATTACCGCCGCCAGGTTCTGACGCTGCACAACACCCACCGTATCGAACGCACCACCGACAAACAATGTCGTGCGATCCCGAGATAAGGCCAGGATATCAACACTGGCACTACTATCCGTGGACCCAATATCTGCAGTCCAGTCCAGTACATAATTATTTTCCGAGGTTCCGAGCAGATTCAGGGCGGCCAGATAGAGACGATTACTATTATCAACCCGGGTAAATTCGCCACCGAGATATAGCTGTGTTTCATCAGCTGATAACAACAGGGTTTTTACGACACCATTTATATCAGGCCGCCAGTCCAACAGGCGAGTACTAGGAATATCGATTGCCGCGAGGTACTGCACTAATACGGTTTTAGAGATGGCCGTCGGAGTGGCATCCCGTAATTGAAAATCACCGGCCAAAAATACGGTCGTTGGTGAAATAGCCAGACTATAAATAGTTGCACCGGCATCAAGACCCGCATCCCAAACCGTTGCTATACCACTAAGATTGATCTCAGCGATTCCATTTCTACTATACGTACTAACTGAAGAGAACTCTCCACCGACAAAAAAAGCCAGATTGTCACGCGTAGGCTGAATACATAACACCGCGCCATTCGCATCAGGATTCCATAGCGTTGCCAATCCTGTACCTTTATCAATGGCGGCCAGGTTATTACGAAACTGCCCTCCAACTTCACTGAATTGTCCCCCCAGGTAGATACTCGAACTCGATACATACAGGCTATTGACGACCCCATTCACCCCCGGGTTCCAGCTACTGGCCTGCCCGGTAAGCACATCCAGCGCTGCAATATTCCGTCTCGTCAAGCCACCCACAGATGAAAAATCGCCTCCAATAAAGGCCTTGCCGGTGACAGTACCAATGACATAAACTGGGCCACCAACAGAGGGATTCCAGTCAAGCACATGCCCATTGGCCGGTGCTAACTGAGCCAGTCGATTGCGACTAACACCATCGATCAGGGTAAAACCACCACCGACATACAGCTCACTTCCCAGTCGCTTGATAACATGGACCGGGGCATTGGCATCACTGCGCCAACCCGGCAGCGCTAACCCTGTTGCACTATCCACAGCAGCCAGATAATCCCGGGGCTGACCACCAATGGATGCGCTACTACCATCCATTGAAAAAAAATCACCGCCGACATAAAGCGTAGCACCATCAGACCATAGACTCCGCACAGTCGCTGATACAGCACCATCCCACCCCGTGTCCTGACCATCTATGGTAGCCAGCTCAGCCAGGTGAGCGCGATTGATACCATTATTTACATGGCTAAAGTCACCACCGACAAAGAGGGCAGCGGTCGTACTATTGGCCGAAGTCTGCAAGCTATAGACCGGGCCATCAAGATTTGCATCCCAAGTCAAGATAGTACTCGCATCAGTCCGATTCAAAGCGGCCAGATTGTTTCTACTAATTCCTCCGATTGCAGTAAACTCACCCCCAACATATAAAGTCAAAGCGTCCAGGAGCATCGCCCTGACAATGCCATTAGCCTGAGCATCCCAGCTAGTCAATACACCGTCACTGGTTGATACCTCGGCCAGATAGGGCCGATAAACACCGTTAATATAACCAAAATCGCCGCCTACATAGAGCGAACCACCAGCACTTAAATGCATCGCATAGACTGGGCCATCAACCTCAGGACCCCAGGTAGTCACCCCACCTTGGGCATCGATATGGGCCAGATTTGATCTTGGTGAACCATCAACACGGGTAAAAGCCCCGCCCAGATACCAGCCGCCATTAGAATCAGTAATCATTGCATAGACAATGCCATCAACCTGAGGGAATGAGGCATCCACCTGCCCGGCAGCATCAACCACAACCGCACTACCGGTCTCAGGACCGACATAGTCAAATGCGCCACCGATATAGACCAGACTGCGGCTATCCCGGTCAAAACCGCCGCCACTAACAAGTACCGTATCAAATCCATTGAGTACATGAACGGTCGACCACGATGATGGTTGCCAGTCTATGAGCTGGGCTGTGGCCTGATCCAGTGCCACCAGACGATTGCGCTCCTGACCATTAACATGGGTAAAATCACCACCGGCATAGATAAGTCCTGCAGGCGATAATAAAAGACTATATACAGGCGCATCGATGCCTGGACGCCAACCCCCGACAATAATGCCATTAGTATTATCAACGACCGCGAGATAGGGTTGTGACAGGGCACTGGAATTGAGCGTAGTAAAATCACCACCCAGATAGACGCGTGAACCGGACAGGGCTATCGCACGAACAATATTATTTGGCTCGGGATTCCAGGCAGAATCAACTGTACCCGCCCCCAAGGTATCAATTGCTACGGCATGATTGCGCTGAAAGGTGTCACTTCTCAGAGTTGTAAATTCGCCACCAATGTACATCCGAGTTCCAGCAAGCACCAGGGTATAGACCCTGTTATTCAGGTTCGGATCCCAGGCTAGGGCCTGGCCATAGATTGAATTATTTTCGTTATCGACGGCCAACTGATCAATACTGATTGCTGCGGCGTAATTACGGGTGGCCGCCCCCAGCCCAATCCGATTAAAATCACCACCAATATATAAAACCGTTCCATCGCTCGACTGCACCATTGTGCGCACAACATTATTGACCCCAGGATCCCAATCAACTGCAATACCCGTATCCGTATCCAGGGCCGCGATATAATGGCGCTGAACAGAACCTTGATTAACAGCGGTAAATTCACCCCCGATATACAAGGTATTAGCATCTGAGGCTAACGCCAGGGTATAGATGGCATCATTAACGCCCGGGTTCCAGGCTTCAACTGCCCACCCTGCAGTAGATGACCAACTCACATAGGCCAGATTATTTCGGGGTACACCACCAACCTGAGTAAATTGACCACCGATATACCAGCCCCCTATACCATCTGAGATCAAGGCATAAACCGGGCCGTTAATCTGGGGGAATCCGTTATCAAACTGCCCTGTCTGGGACCCCATAGCCATTCCACCAGTACCTGGGTCAGTGAAAGTAAATGCACCGTTAACAAACAGATGATCGATAACATCATGACTGGCAATCGCATGAACTGGCCCATTGGCGACCCAGAGCGGGTCACCCACCCCACCTGCGCCCCAGCTCATACCCGGCAGGGAAATAATAAAAACAAGTGTCAACAGTAAATGGCGTAAGTTCATAACGGCCTAGTATAACTCATGTCCTGGGTACAAATAGGCAGGCTTAAATAGATGACATTGTGTGTTAATATCCCGCCATAAGCATTAGCCCCATCAGGCAAGATACGCTATCCTTACGCCTCCAAAACCATTGAACTGTACATTTAATCTATGAATATTTTAATCATTGGCAGCGGCGGACGTGAACACGCCCTGGCCTGGAAGACGGCACAATCACCCTCTGCAGATCACGTCTATGTTGCGCCAGGGAATGCCGGCACTGAGCTTGAACCCAGCGTAAGCAACATCGATATCCAGGTAAACGACATAAATGGGCTACTACATTTTGCCCAGGGAAATGCAATAGATCTCACCATCGTTGGTCCAGAGGCCCCATTGGTTGCCGGTATTGTCGATGCATTCAGTGCTGCCGGCCAACGCTGTTTCGGCCCAACCCAGGCTGCGGCGCAACTGGAGGGCTCCAAGGCCTTCAGCAAAGATTTTCTTGCCCGTCATAATATCCCGACTGCGGCCTATGGTAATTTCAGTGATCTTGATGCGGCTATAACCTATATCAAACAACAGGGTGCACCGATTGTCGTCAAGGCCGATGGCCTGGCCGCCGGCAAAGGCGTTATCCTAGCCCAGACCGAGGCCGAGGCTATCGCTGCCGTTGAGGATATGCTAGCCGGCAATGCCTTTGGTGACGCTGGTCACCGCGTAGTAATTGAAGAGTTCCTACAGGGTGAAGAGGCCAGTTTTATTGTTATGGCTGACGGCGAACATACCCTGCCTATGGCAACCTCCCAGGATCACAAGGCCCGCGACAATGGTGATCGGGGCCCCAATACCGGGGGGATGGGGGCTTACTCACCGGCACCAGTTGTAACGTCAGCCTTGCATCAACGCATCATGACTGAAGTCATCGAACCCACTATTAAGGGTATGCAGTCAGATGGTATGCCCTACACCGGATTTTTATATGCCGGCATCATGATTGCCCCTGATGGCACCCCTCGAGTACTCGAATTTAATTGCCGCTTTGGTGACCCTGAGACCCAGCCTATCATGATGCGGTTACAATCCGACCTCGTTGAACTCTGTAACGCAGCTATTGATAAACGCCTGGATCAAACTACTACCCAGTGGGATCCACGTTGTGCTGTTGGCGTTGTACTGGCAGCGGGTGGATACCCGGATAGTTATAATAAAGGCGATAAAATCAGCGGTATTAATCAGGCCCTCGCTGAAGACCAGAAGATATTTCACGCCGGCACCCTGAATAAGGCAGGTGACATCGTTACTGCCGGTGGGCGGGTACTATGTGCCTGTGCCTTGGGTAATGACGTCATATCAGCCCAGCAGTCAGCCTATAAACTGGCAGGTCACATCAGCTGGAATAATCTCTATTTCCGTACCGATATTGCCTATCGCGCCATTGCCCGTGAACAGACCAAAAATCATTAAACAGGAGACTACTGTGAGCTCACCATTCGTTGCCGTATTAATGGGATCTGATAGCGACCTGCCTACCATGCAGGCTACACTCGATATTTTGAAACAACTGAATATTCACTATGAGGTCCTTATCACGTCGGCCCATCGCACTCCCCAGGCAACCCATGACTACGTCACTGACGCCGACAAGCGGGGTTGTGCTGCATTTATAGCTGCTGCCGGTCTCGCCGCCCATCTGGCTGGTGCCGTCTCAGCGATTACCATCAAGCCTGTTATTGGCGTCCCTTTAGATGCGGGTCCACTGCAGGGTATGGATTCATTATTATCCACTGTACAGATGCCAGCGGGTATCCCGGTAGCCTGCGTCGCCGTTGGTAAAGCCGGGGCCAAAAATGCGGCCTGGCTTGCAGCACAGATCATCGGCGTTGCAGACCCAGCCGTGGCAGAAAGGCTTAAACAGGAACGCGCCGCAAATGCCCAATCAGTCATCGATAAAAATGCCCAGCTCCAGGCATCATTGAGCTAAGACCATTGCTGTCATGCACCGTTGGCCGCTGACCCAGGCCGCCAGGGCTATTAACAACGGGGGCATTATCGCCTACCCAACAGAGGCTGTTTACGGACTGGGTTGTGATCCCAACAACCCAGCAGCCGTTTTACGCCTGTTAGCATTAAAACGGCGTCATTGGACAAAGGGGCTGATCCTGATCGCTGCTGATATGGATCAATTATTGCCCTTCATAAAACCACCCACTGCGGACCAGCTGCAGCGCATAGGAACGACCTGGCCCGGCCCAGTAACTTGGGTATTATCCAAACGAGCTGACACACCAGAGTGGCTATGTGGTCACTTTGATACAATTGCCGTGCGCATCACAGCGCACCCGGTAGCCGCCGCACTGTGTCGACACTGTAATAGTGCGCTGGTATCAACCAGCGCCAATTTAAAGGGCCGCCATCCAGCAAGATCGATATTGAAGATCAGGCAGCAGTTTACTGACCAACTTGATTACATCCTCTCTGGCCCTGTCGATCACCAAGCTCAACCCAGCATCATAAGAGACGTCAGTGATAACCATATAATCCGCGGCTGACACCGGGGCTTAATAGCTTAAGGTATAACGACCCCTGTAGTCGGCACGACGAAAATCTTCAGTTATACTGCAACGATAATCATTTCAACCAGCTCAGAATAAAAAACATTATGAATACTCCAGATAGCCAGGCCGTTAGGCAATATCTACTCCAGCTCCAGCAGGAGATCTGCTCACAACTGGAACAGGAAGATGGACAGGCCCAGTTTATTACCGACGACTGGAAACGGGCCGGGGATAGTGGCGGAGGCATCACGCGCCTCATGACCGAGGGTGCCGTCATTGAACAGGGCGGTGTCAATTTTTCCCATATTACCGGCGATGCCCTGCCCACCTCAGCAACTGCCGCGCGCCCGGAACTGGCTGGCCGCAGTTATGAGGCGATGGGGGTCTCGCTTGTCATTCATCCTCATAACCCCTATATCCCGACCTCTCACGCCAATGTCCGCTTTTTTATTGCCAGCAAGGAGGGTGAGAGACCTATATGGTGGTTTGGTGGTGGTTTTGACCTGACGCCCTACTATGGCTTCAAAGAAGATGCCGTTCACTGGCATCAGATCGCCAAACAGGCCTGTGACCCATTTGGCACCGAAGTCCACCCAAGGCTCAAACAGTGGTGTGATGATTACTTTTATCTCAAACACCGGGATGAACAACGCGGCATTGGCGGACTGTTTTTTGATGACCTCAATGAAGTTGGCTTTGGTCACTGTTTTGCCCTGATGCGTAGCGTAGGTGACCACTATATCAAGGCCTACCGTCCCATCGTCGCTCGCCGTAAGGACACCGCCTTCGGTGAACAAGAGCGTGATTTCCAGCTCTATCGCCGTGGCCGTTATGTTGAATTCAACCTCGTCTATGACCGGGGTACATTATTTGGGCTGCAATCCGGAGGACGAACAGAATCGATCCTGATGTCATTACCCCCGCTGGTTAAATGGCGATATAACTGGCAACCTGAGCCTGGGAGCAGGGAACAAGAACTCTATCAATATTATTTAAAACCACGCGACTGGTTAGCCTGAGCGAGTTCAGAGTTAAGCAACTTGCAGTTTTCAATGCCTAGATTTAGACTGAGTCTAAACTTGCATCTATTTATAAACCCACGAAGGAGGATCTTCCTGTGAAAAAAATAACGACACTAATACTCTTCACGTTATCCATTGCCTTACCGTTAACTACATCTGCCTTTGAAGCCCTGCCCGAGAGCCCCCCGATCCCCAAAGATAACCCGATGTCAGCGGCCAAGATCGAACTCGGCAAGCAGCTATTCTTTGATCCCCGACTGTCAATTGATGGCACTGTTTCCTGTAATAGCTGCCATAATGTCATGTCCAGCGGTACTGATAATCGTCCCAACTCCGTCGGCGTAAAAGGCCAGCACGGCGGCCGCTCAGCACCGACTGTCTGGAACTCGGGATATCTAACCGCCCAATTCTGGGATGGTCGTGCCGCTACCCTTGAAGACCAGGCCAAAGGTCCGGTATTGAACCCCATCGAGATGGGCATGCCTGACGAAGAAACTGTCCTAAAGCGTCTCAACGCCATTCCTGGCTATGCAAGCCAGTTCGAGGATGTGTTTGGCGGCAAAAACCCGGTCAATTATGACAATATGGCCAGGGCCATCGCCGCTTACGAACGCACCCTTAATACCCCTAACAGCCCCTTTGATCGCTATATCAAGGGCGATAAAAAGGCCTTATCAGCCCAAGCACAACGTGGCATGGAACTGGTTGAATCAGTAGGTTGTACCAGTTGTCACAACGGCGTTAATTTTGCCGGACCAGCCCTTAAGATGGGCCAGGGCTTTTACCAGAAATTTCCGACCTATGATTCGCAATACAGTCAGCAATACAACCTGACCAAGGATCTGGGTCGTTTCGAAGCCACCAAAGATGAGGCCGACAAGCACATGTGGCGTGTACCGACATGGCGGAACATTGCCCTGACCGCACCCTATTTTCATAATGGTTCGGTTAAGTCACTCGATGAGGCCGTACGGGTTATGGCCAAGACGCAGCTAAATATCACGCTCAGCAATAAAAAGGTTGATGATATTGTTGCCTTTCTGAACAGCCTGACTGGAGAGTTTCCTGAGCAATCCATCCCCCATCTGCCCGATTCTGCCAACATCAGCCTGGTTGGGACAGATTAATTTACCCAATATTACGGGCACCTCCTAGGAGGTGCCCGTCACCGTTACCCAACCCCTGAATTTACCTCAGTTACCACCTTAACTATTGAATCGTGTTATGCTCGCCCCAATGATAGGGCCATAAAGCCGAAGTCGGCGACGGAGTGATAGCAATGGCTAATACCACAATTTACAGGGTAATTTTCTACAACGAAAACAATGTCTATGAAATCTATGCCCGAGAAATTTATCAGGGTGAGATGTATGGCTTTGTCGAGGTTGAAGAACTTGTCTTTGGTGAACGCTCATCTGTAGTCGTTGACCCTGCCGAGGAACGACTAAAGTCTGAGTTTGCCGGTACATCACGTACCTATATACCCATGCACTCTATTATACGTATCGATGAAGTTGAAAAAGAAGGGCCGGTCAAGATTTCTGAGCCCAGCGGCAAGGAGGGTAATGTGACCCGCTTTCCATCACCGATCTACACACCCAATAATGACTCAGGGCAATAAACTCCCACCTGTTGATAAAGGCTAAACAACTTTATCTGACTCAATGGGGATCCCTAGCACAGCGAAAGCCTAGCTCGCCATAGGCA
>CAZYTT010000020.1:0-12777 GCA_964650235.1 uncultured Gammaproteobacteria bacterium
GGTCAATACCAGATCTGTGGTGAGACCGTCGATGATGCTGTTGGTGAGGCCTTCGACAAAACGGCAAAATTACTTGGCTTAGGCTATCCTGGTGGTCCCGCCCTGGAAAAACTCGCTCAACAGGGAAATGCGGACCGATTTCTATTTCCCCGACCGATGACAGACAGGCCTGGGCTGGATTTTAGTTTTAGTGGTCTAAAGACCTTTACGATGAATACACTGCACAGTGAATTGGTTAAATCACCTGCTGATGAGTCTCAGTTAAAGGCCGATATTGCGCTGGCCTTTCAACAGGCCGCAGTTGAGACCCTGGTCATAAAATGCCGTCGGGCCCTGCAACAATCAGGGCTGACGCGCCTGGTCGTAGCCGGCGGTGTTGGTGCCAATGCCTACTTGCGAAAGAGGCTGGATCAGCTTGGACAAAATTCAGGGGCATCTATCTATTATCCGCGGTTGGCCTTTTGTACCGATAATGGCGCCATGATAGCTTTTGCTGGCTGTTTGCGATTACAGGCAGGACAGGTTGAGCAACCAGGGTTTAATGTCCGCGCCCGCTGGTCGATTGATCAGCTGTCATCAATTTGATTGCAGTTGAGGCCTGATCAATCACTCAATAGGCGTTGATCTTTTTTTGCCAATTTTGGGTTCCTGTCCCCTGATCAGATTTTGAATATTGCTGCGGTGTCGCCAGATCAGAATAAGGCTCATTGCCCCTACGGTGTATAGATAGGGTGTGATGGGGGTAATAAACCAAATGTAAACGGGTGCCGCGATGGCAGCACAGATTGCCGCCAGAGATGATATCCGTACTATCAGACTGATCGCTAGCCAGGTAATAACCAGTGCCAGTCCGGTTAACCAGGACAGTGCGAAAATGACGCCCACGGCCGTTGCCACACCCTTGCCACCGCGAAAACCAAAAAAAACTGGATAGAGATGACCGGCAAAGGCGGCCATACCGACACCGGCAACGGTTGCATCAGGTAGGGCCAGCATCAGGCTGGCTAATACTGGGGTCAGGCCCTTGAGTAAATCACCGAGCAGGACGATGGCGGCCAGTTTTTTTCCACCAAATCGAAGCACATTGGTGGCGCCGGGATTGCCTGATCCCTGGTCCCGGGGGTCAGGGAGCCCTGCAAGTTTGCAAACGATAATGGCTGAAGAGAGTGAGCCAAGCAAATAGGCGGCCAGTAGTATTAATGGTGTAATAAGCATAGTCATGGGATAAGTCGACATCGTCTGTAAGTGAGGCTGTCGGTGATTATAATCAATCGGTACGCAGGGGTGAATGAATATATCTGACTAGGGGGTGATTCCTTGGTTCCTTGCCCTCTGGATACCTATGCTATAGTACGCCAACAATTGTGCAGTCCTTATTCGGAATACCATGACGACAGATATAATCTATTTAAATGATCTGAAGATTGAGACAATTATCGGTATCTTCGACTGGGAACGTCGTATTAAACAGACGATCTCGTTAGATATAGCAATGGCGACTGACATTCGCCGTGCCGCAACTACAGATAATATTGACGATACGCTAGATTATAAAGCCGTCGCCAAACGCCTGATTGAGTTTGTTTCAGAGAGTGAATTTCAACTCGTTGAAACGCTGGCCGAGCGTTGCACTGAAATTTTACTCAATGAATTTGAAATACCCTGGGTTCGACTCAAATTGAATAAAACCGGGGCTATTCGTGGTGCTCGGGATGTCGGAATCCTGATTGAGCGTGGTAAGACCCCTGATCCTACTCCCGCAGATATAACTTTATAACGGTTACAGCATGGCGCAGGTCTACGTTAGTATTGGTAGCAATATAGAGCGGGAGCATCATATCCGGTCGGGTGTGCAGACACTACGCAAGGTATTCGGTGAACTTGCTCTCTCCTCTGTCTATGATAGTCGTGCCGTTGGTTTTGAAGGTGCAGCCTTTTATAACCTTGTGGCTGGTTTTACTACCTCAATGTCACCTGGACAGGTTGTTGCCACTTTACGAGAGATCGAAGATGGCCATTTGCGGCGCCGTGATGGTCCACGTTTCAGTTCACGGACCCTGGATATTGATCTCCTGCTCTATGATGATCAAGTCGTCAATGAGGATCGCTTATCTCTGCCACGTGAAGAAATCCTCCACAATGCCTTTGTCCTCCAGCCTTTGGCCGAAATTGCCCCGTCACTACGTCACCCGGTGGTCACAAAGACCTATGCCGAGTTATGGCAGGCCTTTGATCAGGGGAGTCAACAGCTGACGAGGCTGGATAGCTTTGACTGGGCATTGCTGGCTGAGGGCGATGTTAAATAACGATTCCCCAATAGCGGTAATATATTAATCGTGGAGGGATCGGCCACCATCAATAGTCAATGTCTGCCCCGTCATATAAGTTGCGTCTCTGAGAAGATAAACCACGGCTCGGGCGATATCAGCGGGATTGCCGCGTCGTTTCAAGGCTGTGCTCGAGACTATGCGGCGTTTGGTTAAATCGTCGAGATCATGTTCTGGCCACAGGATAGCACCCGGGGCGATGGCGTTGACGCGTACTTCTGGTCCCAGGTCGCGAGCGAGGGATTTGGTCAGCATAGCCAGCCCGGCCTTGGCGGCACTATAGACGCAATGATTTTTTAACGGGCGATCAGCATGTATATCAGTAATATTGATAAGACTGCCATTGTGCTGGCGTAAAACAGATTCAGCGGCCTGGGCCAGGAAAAGCGGGGCCTTGAGGTTGCTGCCCATTAATTCATCCCAATGGCGCTCTGTAATCGTACCCAGGGGGGTTGGATAAAAACTGGAGGCATTATTGATAATGGCATCCAGGCGGCCCCAGGTCTGAGTACAGGGTTTTATTAGTGAGCACAATTTGGCATGGTTCATTAGATCAGCCTGCACCAGAATGACTGAATCAGGACGTATCTCCAGTAATTCATGCTGTAATCGCTGGGCTTCTTTATTGGACTGGCGATAATGGAGAGCCAGATTCATGCCCTGATCATGCAGATGCCTGGCAATCTCGGCACCTACCCGGCGGGCCGCACCGGTAATCAGCGCGACCTTGTCTACCAGTTCAGTCTGTTGCGAGCTGCTGTTGTGATGCACTATCAACTCCGTTATCTTGGAAACCTCGATGTAGTGGATGAGTATAGCTGAAATGCGGAATAAAAATGTGCCTGACGGACTTAATGAGCTTCCAATACCGACGTCGAGAGAGCAGAGTCATAGTCTCAGGTTAATAGACTTAATGACAGCCGAGATGGAACAGCAAGGTGGTGCCATCTCGTTTGCTCGTTATATGGCGTTAGCACTTTATGCCCCGGGAAAGGGATATTACAGCGCCGGTAAACGAAAGTTCGGTGAAGGAGGGGACTTCATAACGGCCCCCGAGATCTCACCCCTGTTTTCTCACTGCCTGGCGTTGCAGTGTCAGCAGGTACTGTCCACACTAGGCGCTGAAAACAGCGAAATCCTCGAGTTTGGCGCCGGGAGCGGTGTAATGGCGGCGCACCTCCTGAGTAAGCTGGCTGAGCTGGATAGCCAGCCGCGTCGCTATCTGATCCTGGATGTCTCTGCTGATCTACGTCAGCGTCAGCGCCAGACCCTGGAGTTACTGGTGCCAGCCCTGATTGATCGGGTTGAATGGATAGATGTCTTACCTGAAGATTTTACCGGTGTCGTGCTGGCTAACGAGTTAATTGATGCCATGCCGGTTCATAGGGTCGGTATCGATGCCCATCAACCCTATGAGTTATATGTCACTGAGAACCCGGGTGGGGAATTTGGCTGGCAACGAAACCCCTTGAAATCAGGGCGGTTGTTGGACCAGCTTGAGAGCATCATTACTGAGCTGGGTGATGATAGTTTTTGTGCAGGTTATGAGACTGAGATAAATATCGCAGCGCAGGACTGGATCACCAGTATTGCCGCTACGATGAAAAAGGGCATGATCCTGCTGATAGATTATGGTTTTCCGCGGCGGGAATATTATCACCCCGAACGCTACGATGGGACATTAATGTGTCACTATTATCATCGTGCTCATGATAATGCCTTAATCTTACCTGGCCTCCAGGATATTACTGCCCATGTTGATTTTACGGCCATCGCTGAGGCCGCAGATAAATGTGGGCTAGAGGTGGCGGGTTATACCAGTCAGGCCCAGTTTTTACTGGGTGCAGGGCTGGGTCAGCTCATGCAGCAGTTTGCTAGCAAGGATATTGCCGACCAGCTTAAATTGAGCCAGCAAATAAAAAAATTAACCCTTCCGCATGAAATGGGTGAGCTGTTCAAGGTAATGGCATTGACGCGCGCTATCGATGTGCCGTTGATCGGTTTTTCTCTCAATGATCAACGGGTACGTTTATGACTATTGTGGTATCGGTTAAAATGGGGTCAGTGATCAGGACTTAGCCGGTTTAATCAACCATCACTCAATACAATTAATGTGTAATGGGCTCAATTCGGTCCTGATCTTAATCATGACGCTATTCAATAATAAAAATTTCTTCACGTTGGCCGGTTTGCTAGCCTTTGCTTTGGTGTTCCTGTCCCTGCGCCGGTATGGCTGGGATGAAAGGGCCTGTATGACCGGAGCCGTTGCCGCACTGTGTGCCGTCTGGTGGATATTTGAATCAGTACCTATACCCGTTACCTCGTTGGTACCAATAGCCCTTTTACCTATGTTTGGTGTGCTTACACCGGCACAGGTCGGGGCCTCCTATGGCAGTCCATTGGTATTGTTGCTGATGGGTGGCTTTATCCTATCCACTGCTATGGAAAAAAGTGGTGCCCATCGCCGGATAGCACTGAGCATGGTCAATTTGTTTGGGGGCTCCAGTAGTAGACGGCTGGTGTTCGGTTTTATGGTTACCTCTGCTTTATTGAGTATGTGGATTTCTAATACAGCCACGGCGCTGATGCTATTGCCTGTAGCGATGGCAGTAATTAAAAAAACGGATGATAAGGACCTGGCAACACCATTACTGTTGGGTATTGCCTATGCGGCCAGTGTCGGTGGTATTGGAACACCGATTGGTACGCCACCCAATCTAATCTTCCGGGAGATCTATACCCAGTACACGGGCCAGAGTATCGATTTTTTTACCTGGATGAGCTGGGGGGTGCCAGTCGTCATTATACTGATACCCTTGATCTCTGTATGGCTAACCCGCCACCTGAAATTTCAGGGGCATGTTGATATTCCGGCAGTCGGAGGCTGGCAGGCAGAAGAGCGACGCGTGATGCTGGTCTTTGCCTTGACGGCCTGTGCCTGGATGACACGTAGTCAGCCTTTTGGCGGCTGGAGTGACTGGTTAAATGTACCGGCGGCCAATGATGCCAGTGTTGCCCTGGTCGCAGTGATTACGATGTTTTTGATACCTGATGGTAAAGGTAGTCGGCTACTGGACTGGGAGACTGCCAGCAGAATTCCCTGGGGTATGTTGATTTTGTTTGGTGGTGGTATTGCCATAGCCAAGGCCTTTGTCATTAGTGGTCTGAGTGAGTCCTTGGGTGCAGTGCTCTCAGGTATAGCGTCCTGGGACTTAGTGTTGATCGTTGGGGTTATTTGTTTATCGATCACCTTTCTGACGGAGATGACCAGCAATACGGCCACGACGACATTAATGATGCCCATCCTTGCTGCGGCGGCTATTGCCGCGCAAATTGAACCGGCGTTATTAATGGTGCCTGCTGCGATGAGTGCGAGCTGCGCCTTTATGTTGCCCGTCGCTACAGCACCCAATACGATTATGTTTTCCTCTGGGCAGTTTTCTATTCGGACAATGGCGAGTGAGGGCTTTATTCTTAACCTGATTGGTGTCGTAATCATTACGTTGGTATGTACCATCGCCCTTGCTTGAACAGTGGCCATGACGGTTGCTTTAGATAGTTACTTATGGTGTATAGCTATGACCAGAGGGATGTGGCTACTAATTACCAGGCCGGCTGTCCTGACCAGTAAACAGTGTTGTTGGTCAGGATCGGTGGTGCCGGTGTAGCAAAGGGATCGATCCATGAATCAGGTGGGTTGGAAGAGACTGGGCCTGATTGGTTTTTAGAAAAAGCTCTTTTAGGATTAGCTTGCGCCTGGGCACGTGAAGTCCTTTCGCCTGTGGTCAGGTTGGTATATGCCGTAAAGCCACTCTTGGCCGTGCCAGTATAGAAATTGAAAGAATCGCCCCACCATAAGGCCTGTATTGTGTCGCCTGCATCCCAGGCGATATTGCCACCGTTGGTGCCATCGGTAATGAGCAGTGGGTCGGACAATGCGTGACTCGTCGTCTGTACGCCACCGTCAATCTTACGCATATACAGGCCTGACGCCTTGCTCTGGGTCGGTACACTTACGACAGTATAATCAGTAGCACTGTTTGCAGCCATGGTGTAATCAAACTGGCTGCCTGCGCGCCAGCCCAAGAACATATTGTCAGCTAATCCATTGACGACGTTATTTGCAGTTGTTGAGTCGTCGATGCCTAGGACCTGTTTGATTTCCAGAATGGGCGCTGCGCCTTCCCCCTGGGCCCATCCGGTATTAATTTTCGTCTGTTGGGCCATTGCCTCTGCTGGGGTGTAGGTATAACCAGTCACATAGATACCATTGAACTGGTTACCTGTGCGCCATGCTCTACTACCCGGTGTTCGGTATATGCCCGCTACCTGGGTGCTATTGGAAAGACCACCGCCGCCGCGTTTGACAAAGGTTTCGTTAGCAAAGGTTAGGACGCCCGGTGCCCACGGATTGGATGGTGGTGGTGGTTCGAAACTGGATACGTATGTATCGGGTATATGTGGAAGAAATGACAGTTGTTCACCATTAAGCGCTGCTGAGGATAGCGTTGGTGCAATAGCTGTATTGCCCGTAGCGCCGGATTCTGTAACTATGATTTGGTAATAGGTACTGCCGTCGGCTATCACATAGATCTCTCGCTGTAAGAAGCCGGGGCCTTCCATGACCGGGCCACAAACGACTGTAGCCGGGCATGGGGTTACTGTAATCACACCATTATTTGCCGTCCAACCACCCAGATCTATAGGTGGCCCCCCTGTGCCCTGGCCACCGCTTAGTGGTGAAGCAACATTATTATTCAGCGCTGCTACCGCTACATCGACTGGTGTGCCAGCAGCCCAGGCAGTTGGTGTTACTATAGGTACAGGGGCATTGATATCAGGATCAATATTATAAGGGTCTATGGTCCAAATAGGGTTGTCAGGGTAAGTACCAGTCGTACCAGTAAATCTAAAGGCTCGATTGAAATTATTAACAAGGGGGTTCGCTGTTTCGAAACTGCTAAGCTCGGTGATATTGGCTACCGAACTGGTCTGATGTGAAAGGCGGTTCCTGAAACCAGTGTAACTGAATAATGAGGGTGAAGCTGTGTCATTGGCGACGATCTGACCGACATAGGTTGCCTTCAATGGGTGTGTCTTTGAACCGATACGTCCGGTACTAATATCACCTCCATTTGAGCCGCCGGCCAGGAATGGTGTGCCTGTCCCTGCAACGTGTTGTGCTGGCGATTTGTCCACCTGATATTGAAACTTTTGAGTCAAATCTGTCCCATCCCAGATATCCTGGGTTAGGACCTGATTGAAGTCATCGACACCGCTAAAATTACCTAGCCTGCCGGTTGCTTTGTGCGACATGTCAAATAGCACCTCAGGACTCGTTGGTCCGGCACTCCAGTCAATCTGTGTTAGCTCTGTCTCAAAGGTGACTCCCCATCCTAAGCCGGTTCGAATATAGGCTGCTTGTGACCAGCGGTCTTCGATATCTGTTGTGGGGTCGTAGGTTGTTTCAGCTACAAGAGTTTTTTGCCATTGTTCCCGACTGACACTAGTACTGTCACCTGCATTGTCTGCTCGGATAATAGATTCGTTGGAAAAATTAAGGCCTGTGGGTGCAAAGGCATCGTAACCCGAGGTCCCGGTGGCATTGGGATCCGTCATGATGAATTGCCAATAATTATCCGAGACACCTGTAGTGGGCATGATCACCTTGCGCATCAAAAAACCGTTATCTTCGGTAGTAAATTCACAGGAGATGGCTCCTGCCGGACAAGGTGCAGTTACGTTACCGTCGGTTACAGTCCAGTTGTCTAAGGCTGGTGCAGCGGCAAAGGTCGGGGCAGCGCATGACAGCGCCAAGATACCAATAATGGTATTAAGGATGTAAGGGGTTTTTATAAGCTGCCCAGCTTTGTACGGCGTAAATTTCGACATAGCATCTCCATGCGGTCAACTTTTAGCTTTACGATCGTTAGACTGCTGTCATTCACAAGAAAAGCTTGCGTAACACCTTAATTCTGACTCTTGTTATCGATTAAATGATTTTTAATGAACCTGAATAGTACCATAAAAGATAAGGATATAGAAATTACCGCCGAAATTTTGGCGCTTATGAGATCTTTTCACCATGAGCCTGCAGATCGGCATGATAGGACGAGCGCACCATGGGGCCGCTAGCGATATGATTAAAGCCCATCTTTTCAGCTGTTTTAGCTAGCTGCTCAAATTCTGCCGGAGTGACATAACGGGCGACAGGGAGGTGGTGTTTGCTGGGCTGTAGATATTGCCCCAACGTTAGGCGGTTACAATCGTGTTGGCGCAGGTCGATCATGACCTGTTCAATCTCATCAATTGTTTCACCCAGGCCTAGCATCAAACCTGATTTGGTTGGGACATCGGGGTGTTTCTGTTTAAACCGCTGGATCAATTGTAATGACCAGTGGTAATCAGCCCCGGGGCGGGCCTGTTTATACAGGCGGGGTACGGTTTCCAGATTATGGTTAAACACATCTGGTGGTGCCTGGTGCATGATGTCCAAGGCAATATCCATACGACCACGGAAATCAGGGACCAGGATCTCAATCTGTGTCCCGGGTGTACGTTCACGCACAGCTTGAATACAGGCTGTAAAGTGATTGGCACCGCCATCTTTTAGGTCGTCGCGGTCGACCGAGGTGATGACTACATAGGTCAGTCCCATGGCTTGAATAGTCTCGGCCAGGTGCTGGGGTTCCTCAGTATCTAGCGGTAAGGGTTTGCCGTGGGCCACATCACAAAAAGGACAGCGGCGAGTACAGGTATCGCCCATGATCATAAACGTGGCTGTTCCACTGCTAAAACATTCGCCCAGGTTGGGACAGGCCGCCTCTTCACAGACCGTGTGCAGTTTTTGACTTCTCAATACCGCCTTGAGTTCGGCAATGCGTGGGTGAACCGCTGTCTTGGCGCGAATCCATTTAGGTTTACGCAACGGGGTTTCGGTCGGCTGCACCTTGATCGGGATGCGGGCGACCTTTTCGGCACCGCGTTGATGGCGGTCTGTCTTCGCTTTGTCAGTCATCTATACCTGGAGTTTTAGGCGCGTGCCATCAGCTTATGTCATTTTGATAGTAGGCAGTGTTGTATCTTCAATGGATGTGATTTTATCGTATCCGAGGGCATCTGTCAGAATTGCTAACAATTCCTGACTGATTACCTGGTTCTGGTCACTGTGCTCATGATCCCAGTTATCCAGGAGGTCGCTGATTTGGGTGACAACCAGATCAGCATAACCGCAGGGATTTATACGGCTAAAGGGCTCAAGGTCCATATCGATATTTAGGCTCATGCCATGAAAGCTGCCATTGTGTCGTACCCTTAGACCCAGGGCAGCAATTTTGGCGTTATTGACATATACGCCGGGGGCATCGCGGCGAGATTCGGCGACTATGCCGTATTTTACCAGTAATTTAATGATGGATTGTTCGATATGTTCGACCAGCTGACGGACGCCCAGTCCACGCCGTCTAACATCCAGCAGCATATACAGGATTAGCTGGCCGGGTCCGTGATAGGTGACCTGACCGCCCCTGTCGATATGTAGAACCGGTATAGTCCCAGGGTTGAGCAGGTGTTCAGCCTTGCCTGCGCGACCCAGGGTAAAGATGGGGGGGTGTTCAAGTACCCAAATTTCATCGGTAGTTTCAGCCTGGCGCAGTTCTGTAAATTGCTGCATAGCTTGCCAGACTGGCAGGTATGCCTGGTGACCGAGATGACGGATAACGAGCTTATCCATAGTGGCATGTGTCACCGCGTTATAGTGCCATGATAACCTGTTCGCAACGTGTCAGTTCCTCATAGATGGCATCAATCTGATCCTGGCTCTGGGCGGTGATGATGACCGTTACGGCGGTAAAATTGCCCTTGCCGCTGGGGCGAGAGGTGACAGAGCTGGTATCGAGGTTCGGGACATGGGGGAGAACTAGTTCCCATACGACATCCTGGAGATCCTCGCCTCGACCGATGGCCTTGATGGGGAAATTACAGGGAAATTCCAGCAGCGTGTTTTTTTGGGTCATGGCTATTTGCCACCCTGATAACGTTGTTTATAGGCCTGATAGGCAGCGATCATTTTTTGCCATATTGGCCCTGGCTTGCCGTTACCAACGAGTCGCTGGTCCAGCTGCGTAACAGGGAGGATTTCCTTGGTTGAACTGCTGAGCCAGACTTCATCGGCTGTTGCTAAGTCATCAGGACTAATTGATGTCTCGCTAAACACTATATTCGCCTGTTGGGCGAGTTCCAGAATCAGATCGCGGGTAACCCCTGGTAACAGCAATGGCCCTTTTGGCGGCGTCAGAATTTTTCCGTTGCGGACAATAAACAGATTGCTGGCAGAACCCTCTGTGACTTCATTGTTGCGTATCAATATTGCCTCTGCGGCACCTGCATCCAGGGCCTGCTGCCGCAATAGAATATTGGGTAATAAGGCGATGGCTTTGATATGGCAGTACTTCCAGCGTATATCTTCCAAGGTGATTGCCGTAACGCCATGTTCACAGACGTCATCAGGGATGGGTTTAAGCACGCTGCTCATAGCAAAGATAGTGGGTTCTATGTTTTTTGGAAAGCCATGGTCGCGAGGTGCTACACCGCGAGTAATCTGTAGATAGACCGACTGGTTGCCACCCCCATTTTCTTTTATCAGTCTTTCAAGTAGCGCCTGCCAGCTCTGGTGGTCGAATGAGTTTTTGATAGCAACCGCATTCAGGCTATTATCCAGACGCTGCAGGTGTTCCTCTAGCCGAAAAAGGTGGCCGTTGTATACGGGGATGACTTCGTAGATACCATCACCAAAGATAAAGCCGCGATCAAGTGGTGATATTGTGGCCTGATCTTTAGATAGGAAGGTGCCATTAAGGAATACAGTTGCCATAATTTACTCAAGCATTAGCATAACTTTGTCAGTCATGCGTTGGAAAAAGTCGCCAGCGGCGATGTCATGTAAGGTGACTAATGGTCGTGTATCAATGGCCTCGCCGTCGAGAGTAATTTCAACCGAGCCGAGTGTCTGGCCTTTTTGAACAGGCGCCATGATTGTGTCATTGATCTTCATCGTTGCCTTGAGTTGTTCGTACCTGCCACGTGGAATGGTGACATAGAGGTCAGATTCCAGGCCGAGATCCAGGTTTTCTACAGCACCCTCCCATACTCGGGCCCTGGTTAAGGCGGCATTGGCGGTATAGAGCGTGCGCGTTTCGAAGAAATGAAAACCATAGTTTAAGAGTTTCTGGGACTCCTGGGCGCGTGCATCTTCACTGCGGGTTCCGAGGACGATGGATAACAGTCGCATATTGTCTTTTAGGGCAGAGGCAATGAGGCAATAACCGGCAGATTCAGTATGGCCGGTCTTCAGGCCATCGACATTGGGGTCACGCCATAAAAGCTTGTTGCGGTTGTACTGGGTAATACCGTTATAGGTGAATTTTTTAGTTGAGTACCAGGTATAGTGATCAGGGTGTTGATTGATCAGGGCAATGGACAGTTTTGCCAAGTCATTAGCCGTAGTGTAGTGCTCCTTGTCGGGCATACCTGTAGCGTTAACGAAATGGCTATTGGTCATTCCCAGGGTCTCGGCATATTTATTCATTAAGGTGGCGAAGGCATCTTCGCTACCGGCTATGTATTCTGCCAGTGCAACACTGGCATCATTACCTGATTGAATGATCATCCCCTGGAGGAGTTTTTCGACGCTGACGCGTTTATTGACCTCGATAAACATCTTCGAGCCACCCATACGCCAAGCCTTTTCACTGATTAGTACCTCGTCATCAAGGTGGATGGTGCCTGATGTCAGCTCGTTGAAGGTAATATAGGCCGTCATCAGCTTGGTCAGGCTGGCTGGCTCCATACGGCTATCGGCATCCCTGGCGGCAAAGACGTGGCCGCTTTTAACATCAATCAATAGATAGGCACGAGCGGCCAGTTGTGGGGCCGAAGGAATGGGGGTGGCAGCAAACACAGTAGCGGGTAAGATTAGAGTCAACAGGATCAGGGCACAGCTAAAGGTAGTTGATGATCTGTGGTCACTAGAAAAAAAAACGGGTGGAATATTCACTGAAAAAGATCTCCATGGCACCAGAGTCCGGTGCGCAATTACATAAATTTAGGATGTTGTTAATTTAAATGATGAAAAAGTAGTCATGTATATTGACCTGGGTTTATAGCTGCTATTCTAGCTGGATATGTCGGTCGACGGTAGGGCGGTGACCTAATCGAGCATGATCCTGGGTTCACCCAGGCCCAGGGTGGTGACCTCGGCAGCCAGACGGCCAGCCTCACTCAAACTGCTCAGTGGGCCGATGCGGACGCGATAGAGCCCATTTCCTGTCTGTAGGTCAGGGTTGATTTGAATGACACCAGGATTGAGTGGTTTTAGTTTGAGCCGTAATTGTTCAGCATTACTACGGTCGGAAAAGGCTGCAACCTGAAGATAAAACCCGCCGATCGGTGC
>CAZYTT010000020.1:12877-16699 GCA_964650235.1 uncultured Gammaproteobacteria bacterium
GTGGCAGGCCAGTGCTGCTGGCAACCGGAGCGGTCGTCCCGTTGGAATGATTTGGGCCCATGCTGGCTAGATACTGGGCCGGATCAATGGCCCTGATTATAACCGGTGCCGTACCCGTCGCGATTACCCCAAGTTTGGTGGCGGCTGCAAAGGATAGATCCAGAATTCGGTCATCAACGAAAGGACCACGGTCATTGACCTTGACGATGATACGTCGGTTATTGGCCTGATTGATCACTTCAACCCAGGTAGGTAGCGGCAGTGACTTGTGGGCTGCCGTCATGGCAAACATATCATAGGGTTCGCCACTGGATGTTTTACGACCATGGAATTTGGTGCCATACCATGATGCAGTGCCACGTTGTTGAAAGTTGGCGCTGTTAGCCATTACTTTATAACGCTTACCATTGACGACATAGCTGGTGGGATTGCCATAGCGGCTATAAGGGACGATACGAGGCTCGGCATTGGGTATCGCTGCAATATCGACTGAGTGAGTCGGTGCGCTATCCTGATGTAAATGGACATTATTTCGCTCAGGTAGAGCACCACATCCCGATAACAGGAGTATTAATAAATAACATGGTGCTGGCCGATTTGTAAGCCGTATTGTAAAACGTGTCATATGTCGCCCCTATACAGGGGCAACGGTATGCTAATTCTGTGTTGCAATCAACTTTTGTGTGCGGTCGAGGCTATTGTGCGCTGGTGTAGGATCTCCTGTCCCAATTGATAGACGGCCATGGCATAGAGAGGGCTATGGTTATAGCGCGTAATGACATAAAAATTATTAAGCCCAAGCCAGTAACTTTCTGAGGACTTTTCTTCAAGTTTGATCAATGCAGCCTTTTCTGTCGAGGGTATGGCTGTATTCGGTTCGATACCGCTTTGTTGTAATTGCTTAATGCTGGCGTGAGGCTTAATGCCCTCCTTAACAACCTGAGCTACATTTTCTCCGCTGACCCTGGCAGGGACAGTGATTCTTTCACCAGGGGCCCAGCCATGGACCTTGAAATAGTTGGCGACACTGCCAATCACGTCACTGGTGTTGTGCCACAGATCACGCTTGCCGTCACCATCAAAGTCGATGGCATAACGACGAAAACTGCTGGATATGAACTGAGGTTGGCCCATGGCCCCGGCATAGGAGCCCATGACCATGAGTGGGTCCATCTGTTCTTCGCGGGTCATTAACAGAAACTGTTCCAGCTCACTGCGAAAAAATTTACCCCGTTTAGGGTAGTCAAAGGCCAGGGTGCTGAGTGACTCTATAACCGGATAGCCACCTTTATGTCTGCCATAATAGGATTCAACACCGATGATGGCGGTAATAATCTCGGCAGGTACACCGAACTCCTTCTCTGCCCGGGCTAACTCGGCTTCATGTTTATTCCAGAATTCTATGCCACCACGAATCCGTTTGTCAGTGACAAAGATTGGTCTATATTTGTACCAGGGTTTGCTCTCGGCAGGACGGGTTATGGCATCGATAATTTTTTTCCTGATCGTGGTCTGTTGAAACAGCTGGGTCAGGTTCTGGCGATTAAAATGATGTTTCTTGACCATCTCATCAATGAACGTAGTCACCTCCTGACGTTGTGACAGATCAGTTGCTGCAGCAAGGGAGTGAGTGCCCTGTAGACCAGCAATAAGAATGAATATCCAGCAAACAAGGTTTTTTAAACTGATAGGCATTGCGAACAGAATTCCTAGGTTGAGAGTAAGCGGCGATGCGTGTGAATTGACATCAGGATACCAAACGAGGCCATCAGAGTAACCATTGATGTACCACCATAGCTGATCAGGGGTAACGGCAGACCCACGACGGGCAATAGTCCCGAGACCATGCAGATATTAACGAACATATAGACAAAAAAGGTCAGAATAATGCTACCAGCCAGTAAGCGGGCGAACGTATCCTGAGCCTGGGTTGCGATATAGAGACCGCGGACAATAATAAATAGATACACGAGTAGCAGTAAGAATATGCCAATAAATCCAAATTCTTCACTGAAGACGGCAAAAATGAAGTCAGTGGTACGTTCAGGTAAAAACTCGAGGTGGGCCTGGCTACCATTGAGCCAGCCCTTGCCATAGATGCCACCTGAGCCAATGGCGATCTTGGACTGGATGATGTGATAGCCCGCACCAAGGGGGTCATTTTCAGGGCTCAGGAAGGTGAGAACCCTAGCCTGTTGATATTCATGCAGGCTGAACCACAGTAGAGGTGTCGATGCAGTAATAAGTACCAGACAGGTAATGACGTAACGCCACGGAATGCCGGAAAATAACAACACAAATATGCCGGAGGCCGCAATTAATAGCGCCGTACCGAGGTCGGGTTGTTTGATGATCAGGCCTACCGGCACGATGATCAACAGGCTGGCATAAGCAAGGTGCTTTTTCGATGGGGGCAGTGGACTCTCCGCCAGATACCAGGCCAGCATGATGGGTACGGCTAATTTCATCAGTTCGGATGGCTGAAAGCGAAAAAAACCGAGATCCAGCCAGCGCTGGGCACCTTTGCCCTCATCGCCGATGAGGAGTACACCGAGTAGCAGGATAACCCCGAGACCATATAAGAAGGGGGCCCACATGATCAAATAGTGGGCAGGTACCTGGGCCAGGATAAACATGATTGAAAAGGCAACACAAAGCCGAACCAGCTGTCGGTTAACGACTTCAATGTCCTGACCACTGGCGCTGTATAGGATCGCTAGCCCGACCATCGACAGCAGGATCAGGCCGGCTACCAGGGGCCAGTCAAGATGCAGGCCTCTTACCAGTCCGTCTGATTTTCGTCTGTCGCCCCAACGGGGAGTGCCACTATTTGTAATCATGTCGATGAGTCTAGTAAATAGGCGTCAATAATCTTTCTCGCCAGTGGGGCAGCTACGGCACTGCCGCTACCGCCGTTTTCTACAATAATAGCCAGGGCGATACGGGGTTTGCTGGCAGGTGCAAAGGCGATGAAGAGCGAGTGATCGCGAAGACGGTCCGCAACTGTCTCCTTATCGTATTCTTCATCCTGCTTGATACCAAATACCTGGGCCGTACCGGTCTTGCCTGCCATCTTAAAGGGTAGCCTATGGCTAATGCGTCGTGCTGTTCCATGCTGGCCATGAACAACGCTAACCATGGCATCGACCATCTTATCCCAGCTATCCGGATTTCTCAGCTTGATATTGGTCAGCGTATTCGAGGGAATCAGGTCAATGTTTTCTTTATGGGGCTGTTTGGTGGCAAAGACCAAGCGCGGTTGTACATAGGTGCCATGATTGGCAAGGGTCGCTGTCGCTACGGCCAGTTGCAGCGGTGTCGTCAGGGTGTAGCCCTGACCAATGCCGGTGATTACTGTCTCTCCGGGATACCAGGGTTGCTGATATTTGGCTCGCTTCCACTCTCTGGATGGTAGCAGGGCATTGGGTTCGCCAATTAGGTCAATGCCTGATTTTTTACCAAAGCCAAACTGGCTCAGGAATTCATGGATATGATCAATGCCGAGCTGGAGTGCCAGGCTATAAAAAAAGACATCACAGGATTCAGTGATGGCTGATTTCAGCGTGGTTGTACCGTGTCCCTGTTTTTTCCAGTCGCGATAGCGGCGTTCATCACCATCGAGGGTGAACCAGCCCGGGCAAATGATCGTTGCGTGGGTTTTATCCGGTTCATATTCCAGGCCGGCTAGGCCAATAAAGGGCTTCAGGGTCGAGCCGGGCGGGTATTGGCCACGCAGGGCACGGTTAAAGAGCGGGTTGTCGGCTGATTTCTGTAAGGTCTTGTAGGTGTCGACATCAATACCCGTCACGAAGAGGTTCGGGT
>CAZYTT010000020.1:16799-23464 GCA_964650235.1 uncultured Gammaproteobacteria bacterium
TCATTGATACGGGCCACATAACCCAGGACATGGGATGCTAACGGGCCGAGGGGGTAGTCTCGTATCAGGCGGGCCTCAATATCGACGCCGGGAAAGCGGTGGCGATTGACAGCAAAGCGTGCGACCTCTTCTTCAGTTAACTGGTAGCGTAACGGGATGCTCATGAAGGAGCGTTGTTGATGGACCTGTTTCTTGAAGCGTTCTATGTCACGGTCATCGATAGCAATGATTTTTGCTAGTTCAGCAATGGTGCTGTCTATATCCGAGATCCGTTCAGGGGTGAATTCCAGACTGAAAGAAGGCAGATTCTGGGCCATCAGCACCCCGTTACGGTCATAGACGAGTCCGCGAGTCGGCGGGGTCGCACGTATTGTGATGCGGTTATCATTGGCTAAGGTAGAGTAATGATCGTGGCTGATAATCTGTAGGTAGACCATTTGCCCGACAATAACCAGCAACAGCAGCACGATGAATACCAGTGCAACGACGGTCCGTTCATTAAACAGACGGGTTTCTCGAATATGATCTTTTATGGTTAGACGCATAGTAGTATCTTCGGTCGTGCTGACTCGCGTTAACTAAGCCTGAAGTGTCGGCGTAATTCGCGTAAACCCATAAAAAGCAGTGGCCAGATTAGCATGCTGCTAAAGGCCGGTAACCAGTAATCCCAGGATAGCGGTGGCTGACCGGTGATGCCCTTGATCCACATGTTTAATAACAGATGCAGGATCATCAGGCCAAAGATTGTAACTGATTGTTGCCAGAGTGGCGCGACCCTGATGCGGCGATAGAATTTCAGTACGATATAGACAATGATGGCCAGCGTTAGCGCATCCTGACCCAATAGCCCGCCGCGTAATACATCTAGGAATATGCCTGTCATCCAGGCGATGCCGACCCCAACGCGATTGGGCAGGGCCATGCACCAATAGAGTAAAGTTAATGCAACCCATTCAGGACGTAGTAGTGCCAGTGTTGTGGGTAGGGGTATCACCGTCAGCACAAAGGCAATGACTTGGCTGGCTAGAATAACAATATGAGCGCGATGAGTTGGCGTTATCATGGTTGCTCATCCTCAAAGTCTTCAAAGTTAGTCTTGAGCGGCTCAACCCAGACCAGCAGTATCTCCCGGGTGCTCAGTAATTTTGCGGTTGGTTCTGCGGTCACATTAGCGAAGGGTTCACCCGAGGGGTTAGTGATATTACTGACCCTGGCGACGGGGTAGCCGGGTGGAAATCGGCCGCCCATGCCGGATGTGACCAGCAGGTCGCCCACCTGGATATCCGCATTATTGGGTATGTGAGGTAGTTCAAGCAGACTGGTGTCGCCCGTGCCGCGGGCGATGGCTCGAAGGCCATTGCGATTGACTTCAATAGGTATCTCATGGCTCGGGTCGGTGATCATGATGGCCGTGCTACTGAATGGGCCAACTTTGAGGATCTGTCCCATGACGCCATTAGCATCAAGGATTGGTTGACCACTATAGACGTTGTCGTTTGAGCCCTTGTTCAATAATAATTGCTGTGAGAAGGGGACCGTGTCGACACTGATGAGTTCAGCGATCAGGGATTGCTCGCCAACGCGGAATGATGAGCCCAGTAGCTCCCGTAATCGATTGTTTTCTGTCTCCAGGGCTTCAAGTTTTTGCAACCGGATCTTGAGCCTGAATTGTTCGTCATGTAATTGACTATTTTCATTCAGTAGTGATAGGCGACTGGCCAAGTTTTCGGCTACCCAGTTGCCGGTGTTGGCAGGGAGACCAACAATGGCCTGAATAGGGTAGAGCAGCACTGATAGGGAGGCACGCACGGCATCGGCATGATGTTGACGATGATCAAACGTCATCAGGCTCACCGAAGCGATGGCCAGTAAAACCAGTCGTACAGTTGCTGAAGTCCCCTGGACAAATAGAGGTTTTATCTTACACCTCGATCCGTTCGATTATTCAACGGCAAATATATCGCCACCGTGTTCATCCAGCATTTCCAGTGCCTTGCCACCGCCGCGGGCGACACAGGTCAGCGGGTCTTCAGCAATGATGACCGGCAGGCCGGTCTCTTCCGACAGTAACCGATCGAGATCGCGTAGCAGGCTGCCACCACCGGTTAAGACCATGCCATGTTCGGCAATATCCGCGCCCAGTTCGGGTGGGGTCTGTTCCAGGGCGGTCTTTACTGCACCGACTATGCCCGAGAGTGGATCCTGCAGTGCCTCAAGTATCTCATTACTATTAATAGTAAAGGTACGTGGTATACCCTCAGCCAGGTTGCGGCCACGAATCTCGATTTCGCGTACTTCGTTGCCAGGGTAGGCGGAGCCGATTTCTTTCTTGATCATCTCGGACGTTGATTCACCAATCAAGCTGCCATAATTACGGCGGACATAGTTAATGATGGCCTCATCGAAGCGATCACCACCAATGCGAACGGATGCTGAATAGACAATACCATTCAGTGAGATAACAGCTACCTCGGTCGTGCCACCACCGATATCGAGTACCATAGAGCCGCTGGCCTCGCCAACGGGCATGCCAGCACCCAGGGCAGCAGCCATAGGTTCTTCTATTAGATAGACCTCGCGGGCACCCGCGCCGGCGGCAGACTCCTTGATGGCTCGACGTTCGACCTGAGTTGATCCGCAGGGCACACAGATCAGAACGCGTGGGCTGGGACGAAAAAATCTGTTTTCGTGGACTTTGCGAATAAAATGCTGAAGCATTTTTTCAGTCACAGTAAAGTCTGCGATCACACCATCCTTTAATGGTCGGATGGCCTGAATGTTACCGGGTGTACGTCCGATCATCATTTTAGCGTCGGCTCCCACTGATGCGACGGAACGTTGACCACCTGAACCGGGCTCAGTACGAATGGCGACTACTGAAGGTTCGTTGAGTACGATGCCCTGGCCGCGTACATAGATCAGGGTATTAGCTGTCCCGAGATCGATTGATAAATCGTTGGAAAACAGACCGCGTAGTGATTTGAACATAGGATAAAATTCCTGGAAACATTGAGCCGCCGTTACTCTAGCAGTGGGTGACGTTTTGGGCAAGCACACAACTGTGGTAAATTCAGCTTCTTTTGATGAATTAAAGTTTGCGAGGCATAAAGGTGCTTGAAAAATCGGATATAGACAAGATTGCCCATTTGGCAAGACTGGACATCGTGGCGGCAGATTGTGAAGATTACGCCCGTAATCTCTCTGACATCCTTGGATTTGTTGAACAGATGAATGATGTAAATACCGGTCAGGTAGAACCGATGGCGCATCCACTCGATGCAACCCAACGTCTGCGTCAGGATGTTGTCACTGAGGTTGATCAGCGCGAACAGTTTCAGGCCATTGCGCCACAGACTGAGGCGGGTTTATATCTGGTGCCCAGGGTTATAGAGTGACCCGTTAACGCTGGAACGGATTGCGACACAGAATTGGGTGTCGTATGCGCCACCCTTTTTAGAATGATTACAGTTAGGAAACGCATTCATGCATAACAAGACAGTCAGCGAATTGTCCGCTGATCTTCATAGCGGGTCGTTGAGTAGTGAAGAGTTAACGGCCTATTACCTCAAGCGGATCGAAACCCATAACGCAGACAGTAATAGCTTTATCACTGTCTGCGCCGACCAGGCGCTGGCCAGTGCAAAACAGGCGGACTCACGTCTTGCCGCCGGGAATGCTGGTCCGTTGACAGGTATACCCTTTGCGCAGAAAGACATCTTCTGTACCGCCGGTGTGCGTACCAGTTGCGGTTCGAAGATGCTGGATAATTTTATCTCGCCCTATGATGCGACCACGGTCGAGCGATTCAATTTGGCTGGTGCCGTTATGTTGGGCAAGACCAATATGGATGAGTTTGCCATGGGGTCTTCTAACGAGACCAGTTTTTATGGTCCAGTTCAGAATCCCTGGCGCAAGGGTACAGTACCTGGTGGTTCGTCTGGTGGCTCTGCGGCGGTAGTGGCCGCTCGACTGGCACCGGCAGCAACGGGCACTGATACCGGTGGCTCTATGAGACAGCCGGCGGCGTGTTGTGGATTGACTGGATTGAACCCAACCTATGGCCGTGTTTCACGCTATGGCATGATCGCCTTTGCCTCCAGCCTGGATCAGGGCGGGCCTATGACGCGCACTGCCGAAGATGCCGCACTGCTATTGCAGGTGATGGCTGGTTTTGATCAGCGTGATTCGACCAGTGTTGATCGGCCAGTGCCGGACTATTCAGGTAGCCTGAATGGAGGGGTTGATGGACTGAAGATCGGCGTTCCGAAAGAGTATTTCGCTGAGGGCCTTGATGACCAGGTGGCGTCTACAATTAATGCCGCCATCAAGGAATATGAAAAAATGGGCGCGGTCATCAGTGACATCAGTCTGCCCAATACTCATCTGGCGGTACCGACCTATTATGTTGTCGCGCCAGCAGAGTGTTCATCAAATCTGTCACGGTTTGATGGTGTGCGCTTTGGCTATCGTTGTGAAGATCCTGTGGATCTGGCTGACCTGTACAAGCGTTCACGTGGTGAGGGCTTTGGTGCCGAGGTCAAGCGTCGAATTATGATTGGGACCTATGCCCTGTCAGCTGGTTATTACGATGCCTATTATCTCCAGGCCCAGAAGATCCGACGATTGATCAGTGATGACTTTCGTCGCGCCTTTACAGATGTCGATGTCATCATGGGGCCAACAACACCGACAGTGGCATTTGATTTTGGCGCCCATAGCAACGATCCTGTCGCCATGTATCTATCTGATATCTACACCATCGCTGTTAACCTGGCTGGCCTGCCAGCCATGTCGATCCCGGCGGGTTTTGTCGATGGCATGCCGGTTGGCCTGCAGTTGATTGGTGATTATTTTGCTGAGCAACGGCTGTTAAATGTCGCCCATCGCTATCAGCAGCAGACCGACTGGCATCAGCAGGTTCCTGAAGGATTTGATAATTAACCCGTCTGGTTAGCCCGTTAGAAGGCAATCAGTACCTGAACAATGAAGTGACTATTATGCAATGGGAAACCGTTATTGGCCTTGAAATTCACGCCCAGCTGGCCACGGACAGTAAGATCTTTTCAGCGGCATCGACCGCCTATGGTGCAGCACCCAATACCCAGGCCTGTGCCGTTGATCTGGGGCTGCCCGGTGTCTTGCCGGTACTGAACGCCGAGGCGGTCAGGATGGCGATCAAGTTTGGTCTGGCCGTTGATGCTGAGATCGCACCGCAGTCTGTATTTGCCCGTAAAAATTATTTCTACCCTGATCTGCCTAAGGGCTATCAGATCAGTCAGTACGAATTACCAATCGTCGGTAAGGGGACACTGGATATTGAGTTCGAAGATACGTCAGGTGAGCTTGTTAGCAAGACTATTGGTATAACGCGGGCGCATCTGGAAGAAGACGCCGGTAAGTCGCTGCACGAAGACTTTCATGGGCAGAGTGGGATTGACCTGAACCGCGCGGGTACCCCGTTGCTGGAAATTGTCTCTGAGCCGGACATGCGTTCAGCGGTCGAGGCCGTGGCTTATATGAAAAAGATCCATGCCCTGGTGCAGTATCTGGAGATCTGTGATGGCAATATGCAGGAAGGCTCCTTCCGCTGTGACGCCAATGTCTCGGTACGACCAAAGGGTCAGGCCGAATTTGGCACGCGGGCTGAATTGAAGAATCTCAACTCGTTTCGTTTTATCGAGCGGGCGATCAATATCGAGGTTGAGCGCCAGATTGATATTATCGAGGGCGGCGGCGCAGTCGTGCAGGAGACGCGTCTCTATGATGCCGATCGAAATGAGACCCGTTCGATGCGTAGTAAGGAAGAGGCCTTTGACTATCGCTATTTCCCCGACCCGGACCTGTTGCCGGTTGCCATCAGTGAAGCGGATAAGACCGCAGTGCGCGAGACCCTGCCTGAATTGCCAGCGGCTAAAAAACAGCGCTTTATCGATGACTATGGTCTGTCGCTCAAGGATGCAGGCACTTTAACGGGCAGTCGAGAGCTGGCCGATTATTATGAACAGGCCGTTAGCGCCTCCGGCGAGGCGAAGCTCGCTGCCAACTGGGTACTCGGTGATATGCTGGGTTCATTAAATAAAGACGGTATAGAGCTCAATGCCTGCCCAGTATCGGCTGAGCAACTGGCGGGTATGCTGTCGCGTATCCAGGATAACACCATCTCCGGCAAGATCGCCAAGCAGGTCTTCGAGGCGATGTGGTCGGGCGAAGGTGATGCCGATCAGGTCATTGAGGCCAAAGGACTGAAGCAGATCACCGACGCCGGTGCCATCGAGGCCATTATCGACGTGATTATCTCCAACAACCCGGGGCAGGTCGAACAATATCGTGGTGGTAAAGATAAACTTTTTGGCTTCTTCGTTGGTCAGACAATGAAGGCGACTCAGGGTAAGGCTAACCCGGCCCAGGTTAACGAGCTGTTGAAGAAAAAGCTGGACGGTTAAGCATTAGATGGGTTGTCACCTCTATCATGGCCCTGTAGCAATGCAGGGCCTACAAAGCATCCAGCGGACTCTGTACGGCCAGCCCACCCTTGTTCAATACATGAGTGTAGATCATCGTTGTGCTGACATCTGCATGCCCTAGCAACTCCTGGATGACCCGAATATCCTTACCACTCTCTAACAGATGGGTGGCAAATGAGTGGCGTAAGGTATGGCTCGTTA
>CAZYTT010000021.1:0-14102 GCA_964650235.1 uncultured Gammaproteobacteria bacterium
CGCAAATTCACCGGCCCGCATGCGGGCAAACAAATCCAGATTCTCTGCTACCGAACGATCACGACAGGGACTATTCTTACCAGACTCGGTCAACGTACCACGATACTCCCTCACCTGTTCAGCATTAAGGTCACAGACATAGGCCCTACCCGCCTTAATCAGGTCGACGGCAATCTCGTATAACTTGTCAAAATAATCCGAAGCAAAAAACGCACGCTTACCCCAGTCATAACCGAGCCAGCGGACATCAGCCTGTATCGAGTCTACAAATTCACTGTTTTCCTTATGTGGATTGGTATCGTCAAAACGCAGATTGCAATGCCCCTGATAGGACTCGGCAATACCAAAATTTAGACAAATCGATTTAGCATGACCGATATGCAGATAGCCGTTAGGTTCGGGAGGGAATCGCGTCACGATTCGATCGTGCTTACCTAGATTAAGTTCTTCATCGATAATTTTACGGATAAAATTCTTAGGACGGTCTAGTTCCTGGTGACTCATGATTTAGCCTGTAACTGAAAAATAAAAAGTAGGAAATAATTTAAGGCAATGGCCTTAGCCATTCGCAACTACACGTTGCTCAATATATTCCAGCGCCCTGTCTATACGTCGCAGACAGGCAGCCTGTCCCACCAGATTGAGTGTGACATCAATACCCGGAGATGCGGCCCGGCCACAAACGGCAACACGTAATGGTTGAGCCACCTTGCCCATATTGACCTCCAGGGCACTGGCTGCATCAATAACGACCTGATGCAAGACCGTCTGATTCCAGTCAGTTACAGCCGCCAGCATCTCACGAACCTGCTTTAATGGTGCAACTGTAACTGGCCGCAGATGTTTTTTGGCCGCAGATTCATCAAAGCTTTCAAAATCGCGATATATAAATTCACTAATGGAGGCCATCTCCACCAAAGTCTGCGCCCTTTCGCGTTGAGCCAGTACGACCTCTACCAGATCCGGGCCTTCAGCCGGATCAATGTCCAGGCGCCCCAGATGCCAGCTCAGTTGATGGGCAATATGCTCCGGCGGCATCGATTTTATATATTGATGGTTGAGCCATAACAGTTTTTCAGCGTTAAAGACCGAGGCAGAGTGATTGATATCATTGATATCAAACAGGTCAATCATCTCATCAATGGTAAATATCTCCTGATCACCATGAGACCAGCCCAGGCGCACCAGATAATTAAGCAAGGCCTGAGGTAGATAACCGTCTTCATGATATTGCATAACACTAACGGCACCATGACGCTTGGACAGGCGTTTGGCATCTTCACCCAGTATCATGGGCACATGGGCGTAGATGGGTGGCTCTGCGCCCAGGGCGCGTAAGATATGGATCTGACGAGGGGTGTTATTCAAATGATCATCACCACGTACGACATGAGTAATGTCCATATCAAGGTCGTCAACCACGACTGAGAGATTATAGGTCGGCATACCATCAGGACGGGCAATAATGAGATCGTCAAGCTCTTCGTTCTTAAAGACTACCCGTCCGCGCACCTCATCATCAACAACAACGATACCTTCTCGTGGTGTGCGAAAACGCACAACTGGCGTGACCCCTTCGGGTATTTCGTCATTATTCTCCAGGCAATAACCGTCATAGCGTGGCTTTTCTTTCAGCGCCATCTGCTTGGCCCTGACCATCTCCAGACGCTCTTTTGAGCAGTAACAGTAATAGGCCTTGTCTTCATCTAATAGCTGCTGAATGACTGCCTGATAACGCTCTAGCCGATCTGTCTGATTGAACGGGCCTTCATCATATTCCAGCCCTAACCAGCTCATACCTTCGAGAATAGCATTTATTGATGCAGCGGTTGAACGCTCCTGATCGGTATCCTCGATACGTAACACAAAGCGACCGCCATGCTTGCGGGCATGTAACCACGAGAACAGTGCGGTACGCGCACCACCGATATGCAGATACCCCGTTGGGCTCGGGGCAAAACGTGTACGTATAGTCATATATGAGTCCCTGTTATTTGGCCGCTATTCTAACAGCTCTGCGGCTAAACTCCGAGCCTTTGACCGAATAAACGGAGCGATTGGTTCCTTGCTATCATGTTAATATTAAATCTGTTCCAACAGTACAAGGTATCGCCATGAAGCCCTGTTATGTCACCGGCAAAGGCATGCACGCCAGCGCAACAACCTGGTCATTCAAGACAGCCATCATCACCATGCTGGAGCAGACAGGCCTGGGCTTTGATACTCGCTTTCAATACTATCGTCATCAGTTTCCGACTATGGACAGTGGCAAACTGGCCCGACTGATCTGTGACCCGATGGAATTTTATGATCTGGACTGGCCTGAGTATCGGGACAATCGCTCAGACAAAGTCAACGAAGACGAGGCGGCTACAGCCTTTATGCTGGCACGAGACAATCGCTTCCGTGCGCAGGCCGAGGCTGTTATCGCCTGTTATGATGAGGCTGGTTTTGGTTCCGGCGTGAACGCCATGTATTTTTTGACCGCCAACAGGCCAGTGCTCGGTTTTTATAAACGTGATGCCATGGCCCACTCTATTAATCTCTCCAATCTGCTTCAGTTGACACTTGAATACCCCGAACTATTCACCCTGATTGAATACCAAAACATCGCAGACATCATTGAATCTGCAGAGTCCTGGCTAAGGGGAATACCGGATTAAATGAACAGGACCATCAGGCGCCGTAGATATCACCACCCCAAAAGGAAAAATTAACTTCTTCTGCAGCACCATCGCCAATTCGAACGGCCTCTACGACAGCATCATCTTTAGCTGCCAGGATTGTGACGGTCGCATCAGTTGGATTAGGGATAAAGACATATTCGCCAGCACTATCAAAGGCAATCGGCCGACGCCCGCAGTCACCCACGCCAACCTTGATATCACTAACCAGTTTCAGTTCAGGCAATGCCGTTGCATCATAGACAAACAAACTGTCCAAATTAAGATTATCATGTTGAACGCCCTTTCCTGTCGCCGCCGTAGTGACATAGAGGCGAGTACCATCGGGGCTAAAGCGATAGACACTGGGATAGACATCCGGTATATCCAGGGTAGTAACTACTGATGCTTTATCTATATCGATGACTGACAGGCGCCCCATAACATGCTCAGCATTAGACTTTCTATCAGCGCCCTTACCAATCAGGAAACGTTGATCAGGTGACAGCAGCAAATTACTGCTAACCTTCATATTGATACGAGATTCAATGGTGCATGTCACTGGATCGAGCACAACAACGGTTCCATAACCATTATTAAAGCTATAGATCTTACCAGTACGGGAGGAATAGACCTGTCCGTGAGGAAAAGCGTTATTCGGAATCTGCATTTCTGCTGTTTCTTCTTTTTCCGGCTCACACAGATTGATAGTCTCAATAATCGACAAATAATCAGGGCTTGCCGGATTATTATCAATTACGCAAATCGAACCATCTAACAGGTTACTGACAAAGGCACGAGAGGGCATATCTGGCTGCTGTTCACAGGGCTCGGTAAAGCTAATGACATGATGCCCCCGCCCCATACAGATCAAATTGACTAAAACTGCAGAACCCGATGGCGTGGTCTTGAAAATAATAATGGGCGAACCATTGGCACCACAGTTCAAAGCATCATTACCACTCTTATCCCCATCGCTGACAAACCAGGTAAATTCGGACACAGGATCGCGGTAGGAATAAATCGGAAAGGCATCTGCTGGCACTTGTGCCAGTGTTGACACTGATTTGTCTTCAGCGGCCATAATGACAGCCTGATTTTCATTATCCACACCCAGATAGAGCGGCTGGTGACTCGCATCGTTACCCGAAGCGGCACCTGACTGTATCTGCTGACAATCAAATCCACCACTTGATGGTTTAATGATTGATACACTACCCTTACCTTCAGAAATTTGATGACAGATTAATGACCATTGTTGTGCACTCATAGACGACCTCTTTATATTCCCAATGTTATTCATTAAATTTACTGCCAGTGACCCACTGACTATTGTTTCAACTCACTAATTCCGTAGCGTTCACGAATTGTTGGCTCTTCTTCATTGACCTGCTGACGATCTAATACAACTCTGGCACGGCTGCTCAGAATAATTTCGTCGAATTTACCCTTCTTATTGGCCTTAAATGCCTTATCGACATCCTCAAGGCGCCTGATTGTCTGGCCATTGATCTTTTTTACACGGATATTTTCTATTTGCCCACGGTAGCCTTTATTGACACTGGCATCAAATACCGTACTCACGACAACCAACTCATCAATATCGATTTCCCCCTGGACAACCCCGTAGTATTCATCGATACCACGTGGCACCCGTTTGCCCAGCGTATTGATATAACGCGGCTCAACGGCCAGAAAGACCAGACCACCAACCTCATAATAACGTGGTTTCTGTTCAAAGCTCGGCATCGCCGGTATAACATATAATCGTAAAGGTTTTAATAGGAATGACAGATCCTTTTCTTTACCCTGACGGAGGATCTTCAGATGCATTTCATCCCCAACCTGATGCGTCACCACATGATAACCTATAGCGATCTTGCCATTATCGCGAAAGGGAACTCGACCATCGTTATAGACGGGATGCCCATTGATACTCAGCAGGATATCATTCCCCATTAGAATGCCATCTACACTGCTACCCTTCGCGGTTATCATCGCCCGGGCACCACTGTGTTCTTCCGTCATCTTGAATCGTTCACGTAATGCAGGGTTTTCCATGGCCTGGAAGAAAGCACCTAGCGAGGGTATACCATCAACCTCTCCGTCTTCGATGTCTTTCAAAAACTGTTGAATAACCGGCGCCGGAATGAAATAACCTATTGCCTCACCCCGTTGTGAACGTTGAGTAGCAACGCCAATACTGGCCCCTGTTCGATCAGAAAAGACTGGGCCACCCGAATTACCTGAATTAATCGCTGCATCGGTCTGCACCATCAATCCGGCAACATGACTATAGGCGTAAGACATTATATCAATTCGGGATACAACACCCTCAGTATAGGATACCTGCCGCCCCCCCCTGGGATAACCAACGGTAACCACCTTATCACGTAACTGGGGCAGGTCATCAAAGGTTATTGGCTCTATATCCGGGTACTGGGAGGGATCTTTTAATTCGATCAGGGCAAGATCAATCTGATAATTTATCGCCTTTCTAATAGCCTCCACCTTATCTGGTACACCAGGAAGCTCTACCTGGATATAGGTCGAATCGGTAACACAATGGGCATTAGTCAGAATGCCCTGTTTAATAAAAAAACCGGTACAGGTTGAACTGTAGGAATTGCTCTTGCTCCAGGGTTGTCGCAGATTCCAGCCCTGATGGGTCACAAACAACTTAACGACGGAATTACTGACATTAGACAAATCAACGGCCTGCACCATTGAGGGGATAAACAATATCAACAACATTAAAATATTGATAAGCCTATAACCACCGCAAAACTGTCTGGCTGACGCCTGTTTTATTTTTATCATTAAAAAACCTCAGTGTTTCGTTAAGTTTTCCAGGCAATATGCTATAACACGACCCAGTCGGTGTCACGAACGGTGTCGCAGCAATATCCCTTAGCGCATTCAGGCTAGACCTGTCTATCAAGGCATGGGAGAATAGCCGCGTTTATTTTACCGCCCATGTTACTATCAGCCCCAGGCATCTATATTCTGGATTAATCACTTAGACACTATGCAAATAAATACTCTTCTCACTGGGCTGAGACATCAGTACACCCCATTAAAATCATCAATCGGATTTAGCCTCATGCTGATTCTGGCTTGCTGGCCCATTGTAGGTCTGGCCAATAGTGCGGCTACTGAGACTAGCGGTCATTTTACCTCCAGCTGGATGGGCATCTTTGCTGTCATCCTGTTTACACTGGCCTATTGCTTTGTCATCGCCGAAGAATTTGTTCATATGCGCAAGTCCAAGCCTGTCATTGTAGCGGCTGGAGGCATCTGGATTTTAGTCGCCCTCTCCTTTAACAGCATTGGTGATACGGTTTCTGCGGAAAATGCCATAAAACATAATCTGCTGGAATTTGGCGAGTTATTACTATTTCTACTGGCAGCTATGACCTATATCAACACCATGGATGAGCGCAATATCTTCAGCAAACTGCGATCCAAACTGGTCAGCTCAGGTTATTCCTTACGAAAAATATTCTGGATAACGGGCCTGCTGGCTTTTTTGATTTCGCCTATCGCCGATAATCTGACGACCGCCCTGGTCATGGCCGCCGTTGCAATCGCTGTTGGTGCCGGCAATACCCAATTTATCACCGTAGCCTGTATAAATATTGTCGTTGCAGCCAATGCCGGCGGCGCATTCAGCCCCTTTGGTGACATCACCACATTAATGGTATGGCAAAAAGGCATAGTCCACTTTACTGAATTTTTTGATTTGCTGATTCCATCCATTGTCAACTGGCTGGTACCTGCATTGATCATGTCATTTGCCGTTCCATCAGCCCAGCCCAAGCCGCTCGAAGATCAGATTGAGGTAAAGCATGGCGGCTATATTGTCGTCGGCCTGTTTCTGTTCACGATCTGCATGGCCGTTATGATGCACACCTTCCTGCACCTGCCGCCCGTGATCGGCATGATGACAGGCCTGGGTCTGTTAAAGATCTATGGCTATTTCATTCGCCGCGATGAATTAACCAAGATGCAAATATACATCGATGGCCCTGAGGCTGGACGAGAGGTATTTCCGCGCAAACCCTTCGATATCTTTATCAGTATTAAACGGGCCGAATGGGATACATTAATGTTTTTCTATGGCGTCATTCTTTGCGTTGGAGGACTCGGCACACTGGGCTACCTGGCGCTGGTATCAGAGTTTTTCTATCAGGGTTTCGGGGCCACTTGGGCCAATATTGCTGTGGGGATTCTGTCCTCGATTGTCGATAACATCCCAGTCATGTTTGCCGTTCTGACTATGAATCCTGACATGTCTCTGGGTCAATGGTTATTGGTCACATTGACAGCCGGCGTTGGTGGATCACTATTATCGATTGGCTCAGCGGCTGGTGTCGCACTCATGGGTCAGGCCCGCGGTATTTACACCTTCTTTGCCCATTTAAAGTGGTCCTGGGCGATAGCCCTGGGATATGCCCTGAGCATCTGGACACATCTGCTACTAAATGCCGACTTGATGTAGTTGCGGGTAGCAACCAGACCCAGTGGATGACAGCGACCAAACCTCGTTGTCATCCACTCACAGTCAACCAGGCATTACCTGATGTTTGGTCTGAATAAAATCGCGATGGGATATATGTAACAGATCAGCCATTTTACGGATCGTGGCCTCTTCGTACTTATCGAGGACCTGGTCAGCATAAACGACATGCCAGGCCATTTCTATCACCTGGACTTTTTTGTCATAATCGAGGCCCTGGTCGATTAATGCGGTAAATTGATATAACGACACTGCCTCCTGAACCTCCTGTTCAGCCATAGCGAATATCTCTTCAACCTCATCCTTAGCCAATTTTAGTCGCTCATGCATTAATGAAAGGATCGTATCCCTTTCCACATCACTGGTCTCAAAATCTGACCGCATCATCTCTATCAACAGGGCCGCAGTCGCTAGATTGAGTGCGTGATCGCTATCAATCTCTGTCCCAGCGACATCTATCAGAATCCGCTCTCTAAAAAATTTCTTGATAACCTTTAACATCCTGAACATCCCTTAATGCTGTTTGTCTTCTAATGAATACCATACACAGGCACCGCCACTCGCCTTATCTATCTGTTCCAGTCGTTGTTGATGCAACGCCAGTTCTGCGGCAGTAGCAACAATAACCGGCAGAGATTTACGATCAGATGGCAGGACCTGGGTCATATTAATCGCCTCAGACTCACCCTGTGTAGCCGCATCCAGCAACAGACTACTTTGACCACCGGTCATTGTCAGGTAAACATCAGCCAGGATCTCGGCATCCAGCAAGGCGCCGTGCAGATCTCGTTGAGAATTATCGATACCCAGACGCTTACAGAGCGCATCCAAGCTGTTGCGCTGCCCCGGATACATCTCACGCGCAAGCTTGAGAGTATCAAGCACACCACAGTGCTGCTCTAATATCGGCCACCGCCCCGAGAGGCTCTTTAATTCATGATTGATAAAACCAACATCAAATGGGGCATTATGGATAACTAATTCAGCCCCCGCGATAAAGGCCATGAATTCATCCACAACATCAACAAAGCGTGGTTTATCTTTCAGAAATTCATTGGTAATACCATGGACCTCGATGGCACCGGCATCAATCTCACGATCTGGCTGCAGATATTGGTGGTAATGATTACCAGTCAGACGCCGATTGAGCAATTCGACACAACCGATCTCAATGATCCTGTGTCCTTGCGTAGGTTCAAGCCCCGTTGTTTCTGTATCGAGAATAATTTGTCGCATTGATCACACGCCGTTAGCAATAGTCCATATGAGGCCCGGTAATATAAACAGCAAATTGGGCAACCAGAAGGTCAGTGGTCTCAAGATGATAACATCTCATCTATAGCCTGATTCGCCAGGGTATCTGCCCGTTCATTGCCAGGGTGACCACTATGTCCCCGCACCCAAAACCACTCGACATCATGACCAGCAGCCACCTTATCCAGTTGCTGCCATAGGTCGGCGTTTTTGACCGGCTTCCTGGCCGCGGTCTTCCAGCCACGACGCTTCCAGTTTTCCATCCATTCGGTAATGCCCAAACGCACGTATTGAGAATCGGTCGTCAGGTGCACCCGACAGGGCTTCTTGAGGGAATCGAGGGCACTAATGGCAGCCAACAATTCCATTCGATTATTAGTGGTCAAGGGTTCGCCCCCTTTCAACTCACGCACCTCAGAATTAAAGCGCAGCAAGGCACCCCAGCCACCAGGGCCAGGATTGCCGCGACAGGCACCATCAGTAAATATCACTACCACCTGATGACTACTCATCTTTAATCCGTTGGGCACTCGGTTTCACCAGACCGGCACCAACCAGAGACCGCCCAGGTCGCCACCGGGGACGAATCGGTGTCATTGTCATCATTCGCTGTTTACCTACTATTAAATAAACAGCGCCTGCAAATGGCCAGCAGCGTAGCCCAATCCGCTCCAGCACCTCGAGTCGACGCATGATTCCGGCATGACGGATAGGCGGTTGATAAAAAAAACACTGGCTGATGATCGCATCATAGCCTAACAAGGATAACCAGTCCTTGATCCGTCGCGCACTCCGAAATTGACCGTTCCAGGGTGCGGTCGACCATCGGGAGGTCAATAAATGCCAGATACCCCAGGGACTCCACGGATTAAACCCAATGATCACCACATGACCTTCCGGGACCAACACACGATCAGCCTCGCGCAGTACCTGGTGGGCATCAACTTCAAACTCCAGGGTATGTGCTAGCAAAACGACATCGACACTGTCAGTACGGATAGGCAATGACTGTGCATAGCCGTGTATTTGTGGCTTCATGCCTTCAGGCTCTGACGCTGCATTCCAGTCGGATTCAATCAGCACGTGATTAGGAATCAGGCTGGTCTCGGTCAAGTCCTGATCCGCAGGATTACCAACCTGAACCAGGTGATAGCCAAAAAGATTAGGCACAACCTCATCCAGGATACGTTGTTCGGCTGCCAGCAGGCGTTGGCCCAGGCCCTGTCGAAACCATTGGCGTAGACGCTTACGGTGAACGCCACCGATCGATTCGGAATGTATGCTATGGTGTTTTTTCTGTGCCATCACTGATAGCATACTGGGACTATATGAATTTGGCCATAGATCATGAACTTCCCCTACGCCATCCCCTCATTTCGAGATAACTACATATGGCTTATTTCGGCCACTGACACTGATTCTAAACAGGTCATTATCGTCGACCCTGGTGATGATCAACCGGTCATTACATGCTTCAAGGCGCTCCAGCTTCAGCCCATCGCCATTATCATTACCCATCACCATTATGACCATATCGACGGAATCAAGGCCCTTACTGATCGTTACCCCATCCCGGTCTATGGCCCACGGGACCGTTCGATCCCCGGGCTTACACACCCGCTAACTGGCGGTGAAGAAATAAAACTGGATCAAGCTCTGAATCTGGACGCGAATCGTGAATCCAGACAATATCAGGGACTAAACCTCAAGGTCATCGCTACACCGGGGCATACTCGGGATCACCTCAGTTACTACAGGCCGGGGATGTTATTTTGTGGTGACACCCTGTTCGCCGCGGGTTGTGGGCGCCTTTTCGATGGCACCATCAATCAACTGTATGATTCACTGATGTCGATTAATACCTTACCTGGCTCTACCCGAATATACTGTACCCACGAGTATACTGTGGCTAATCTGACATTTGCCCTTGTGGTCGAACCTGATAACCAGGCGATACAGGATCGACTGTTACACTGCCAGCAACTGCGTCAACAGGGCCGTATCACACTACCGAGCACCCTGGATGAGGAGCGTCTGAGCAATCCCTTTTTGCGCTGTACAAATCCCGCTGTAATACACTCTGTGAGCCAGTTTGCCAGACGGGAACTCAGCTCCCCGGCAGAAGTATTTAAGATTCTGCGATTCTGGAAAAACACCATTTAAGACCATCCCTGCTATATAGCCAAGACATATGACACAGTGATATGAACTAGATTAGTAGCCTGGCAAAATTCCCTCGTCTGCATGGCCATCAGCCCCAGGTCCTTGCTACCAGTCGGTATTATTTAGTTATGTCACCGCCGGCACACCAAGGTAATCACTAACAGGTTGAATTTATGATGAAAACTATAAAAATGTGAATGGATTAAGGCTCAAGAAATCTCTATAATAGCCGATCCATAACAATTATAATTTCAGTGACTTATATGCCAGATATTTGCCCTCCCTACAGACATTTCTTGCGCAGACTACGAAACAGTGGCGTTAGCCTGGTGGCGAGCAGCCTCTTGCTGGCCTGTACAGTCACACCCCAGCAGTCATCACCCACTATCTCGGCCACTCCTATCTCAACCAGTGAACTACAGGCTGTTTCCGACAGCACCCTGATTGAGGACGAACGGGAAAGCGACCCGAATGATGATAAAATCGACAGAAGTAATGATCTGGCTGATACACCAATGGTTGCACTGCTTGATGCAGACCTGATCAAGCCTGACCCTGAACACTCGACCATCGATAGCCTCAATAATGCCACAGACTTACCCACCTCACTTCAGGATCGGATTCAATCGATAGCTATTGCCGCCCTAGAGAACCTGAAGGCACCGTACAGCGACACAACTACGTTTGATACGGCTCAGGATGATACTGATAACAAAACCGGCAATGATGATATCTGGGATCGACTCCGGACAAGTTATCGCCTGCAGGACAGCGAACACCGCCGAACACTGGCCGAAAAAAAGTGGTATTCAACCCATCAGGCCTATCTGGACCGTACCATAGAGCGAGCCCGTCCTTATCTACACCTGATCATTGAAGAGGCTGAACAACGCAATATACCAGGTGAACTGGTCCTGTTACCGATTGTTGAGAGTGCCTTTCAGCCCTTTGCCTACTCCCATGGTCGTGCCGCTGGTATCTGGCAGTTTATTCCTAGTACCGGTCGTATCTTTGGTCTCAAGCAGAACTGGTGGTATGACGGACGCCGAGATATTGCAGCATCGACGACCGCGGCCTTTACTTATCTAAACCGATTGAAAGACAGCTTTGATGGTGACTGGCTACTGGCACTGGCAGCCTACAATTCCGGTCAGGGTACAGTGAAAAAGGCGATCGCCCGTAACCGTCGCCATGGCAAGTCTACCGATTTCTGGTCATTACGCCTGCCTAAAGAGACCCGGGCCTACGTACCCAAACTGCTGGCTATCAGTGCCATCATTAATAAACCGGAAGAATATGGTGTAACCTTGCCAACTATCGTGGATGAACCCTATTTAGCCAGGGTTGAGGTCGGTACCCAGATTGATCTGGCACTCGCCGCCGAAATCGCTGACATGAGCATTGAAGAACTATACCGATTAAATCCAGCCTTTAATCGCTGGGCAACTGACCCGGATGGCCCCCATCAATTATTGCTCCCCATTGAAAAGGCAGCAAATTTTACCACTCAACTGGCCGAGATTCCTGAATCCAGACGTATCAAATGGGCGAGACATAAGATTAAAAATGGCGAGACACTGGGGCAGATAGCCCGGAAATATCACACTACCGTTAGTTTGCTCCAGGAGATCAACAAACTACGCGGACATATTATTCGGGCGGGCAAGAATCTGATCATCCCGGTCTCTACCAAGAACATGAATAGCTATAGTCTGAGCGCGGCACAACGCACTCAAAGCATTCAAAATCGTCCCAAGCATGGTTATAAAGACAGCTATATTGTACACAAGGGTGACACCCTGTGGGATATCGCCCGCGCCTATAAGGTCTCTGTGAACAAGCTGGCATCATGGAATGGAATTGCGCCTCGAGATGTGTTGCATCGTGGTCAAAAACTGGTTATCTGGAGAACATCGGCACAAAAAGCGAGTCGCGCTGGAGGGGTTACCCTCGCCAGTAATGCGACCACTCAACGAATTAACTATACCGTCAGAAGTGGTGATTCACTGGCACGCATATCACAGCGATTCAAGGTAAAGATCTCTGAATTACGGCGCTGGAATACCCTACCAAAGAATAAATATCTGCAACCCGGCCAGCGCCTTACCCTCTATGTTGATGTAACCCGGCAGTCTGAAAATATCTAGACCTCGTATCTAGCTCAGTACTTTACTGATCAGTAAGCGGACATTTTCGATATCAAACGGTTTACCGCAGATTGCCGAGACACCGGCCTGTTCAATAGCAGCCAGTTCACTTTTATTGGCTTCACTGGTTACCATTAATATCGGAACGGAAGGCTGATTACTGTTGTTGCGGATATAACGAACCAGTTCTCCACCGTCCATTGCCGGCATATGATAATCCGTTACAATCAGATCAAAATACTGCTGATTAATCACATCAACGGCCTCCTGGCCATCATTTACCGTCGTGATATTAATCATACCCAGGGCATTTAGCGTCCTGACAATATGACGCTGTGCCAGACTACTATCGTCAACGATGAGTACAGCCATCTCCTCAACATCAAAACTACCAAGCTCTATACCATCCGCCTCGATAAAATCCAGGGCGGCATTTAGTGCTCGCTCTAGCTGCTTCTGTTCAAAAGGCTTGGGTACGATAGCGACAACACCGGCCTGGCGAATGGGTTCCAGAAAGCTATAGTGGGTTTCACTGGAGATCAGAATAAAGCCGATATCACCCAAATTCTCATCTTTACGCATCCGGGTTACCAGCTCGGTACCGGTCATATCAGGAAGATGCATGGCGCTGATAACCAGATCGGGTCGATCATTATTCATTTTTTCCAGGGCGGCAGTTCCGCTTTCAACATGAGAAATATACTCAACCCCCAGGTTTTTCAGATAATCACTGATAATATGAAACTGTGTAGTTGAAGGTTCTACTAGCACTACATAAAGATTCCCAAAATGAATAGATTTACTCATAGCCCACCACAACCAGTTACTCGATATATTCTCTATCTATATCGGTCAATTTGCCGATAAGATGACCGTATTCAATCAACAACCGAGCATTCAATATGTTTAAAAACTTCAACAATCTAGTTTTCGGCCTAATCATTGGCCTGGCCCTGGGCCTGTGGTTTGGGGTCAACATTGGTAAAGACCAACCAGTACTCAGTAACCCGTTTAAAAATCAGTCCTTACAGGAAAAAGTGATCAACAGGAGTGGCGATCTGCTGGAAAAAAGTGGGCAGGTACTAAAAAACACCTTATCTCAGTCAGAGTAGTCGCCGCTAGCCGGGACCGATACGGCCTTGATATACTGCTCGGCATCAGATGAACTTACTACCGATAACAGCAGGGTTATGGCAACACTAATTACAGACGATACGCTGGGCTTAAAATTGCAGCAAGAATGCGCCATCATTGAATGGTCAATGCTAAAACCGCACTATGAACGCGGGGCACTGATCATTGTCAAAGAGGGTATAAATATTATTTCTGCTGGCATCCAGATTGCCAGCAATAATA
>CAZYTT010000021.1:14202-23297 GCA_964650235.1 uncultured Gammaproteobacteria bacterium
GTCAAAGAGGGTATAAATATTATTTCTGCTGGCATCCAGATTGCCAGCAATAATACCGACATTGTGGAACAGTGGATCTCAGACCAGACATTGATCAAACCCACACCTGATGAAGTCACTGATTGGGAACAACAAAACCGTTCTTTTCGCAGCCTGGTCGTTGCCCCCTTTGTGCTAATGCAAACGATCAGTCATTAGTCTCACGTTTTCCCGGATTAAGGCCTGTCCTGATAGAGATAGCAATGGGCAAAATGACTGCTACTGAAGCGAGTTGCCTGAGGATATTCTTTGCTACAGCATGGCATAGCATGGGCACAGCGCTCATGAAAGTGGCAGCCAGCCGGTGGTGCTGACGGAGACGGCAGATCACCCTCTAACTGTATAACTTCATGCCCAGCCTCCTCCTGACCAATGACAGGTATAGCGGATAATAAGGCCTGGGTATAAGGATGTCGGGGTTGCCCCAGGATTTCTTCAACGCGACCTTTTTCAACAATCCGCCCTAGATACATTACGGCAATCTCATCAGCCAGATAGGACACAACAGACAGGTTGTGAGTAATAAACAGATAGGACAGCCCCATTTCCTGCTGTAGTTCCTGCAATTTATTCAGGATCTGGGCCTGTACCGAGATATCCAGGGCGCTGGTTGGTTCATCACAAATGATCAACCTAGGATTCACTGCCAGGGCCCGAGCAATACAAATTCGTTGCCGTTGACCTCCAGAAAACTCATGGGGATAGCGATACATGGCATCTGCGGGTAAACCCACCTGTTGCAACAGCTCCTGCACCCGCGCTTCTCGGCGACCTTTATCTGACTCAATCCCCAGCGCTACCATCCCCTCCTGGATGATATCGGTCACCATCATGCGCGGATTCATGGACGAATAGGGATCTTGGAAGATAATCTGGATATCGGCCCGACGTTGGCGTAATGCCTCACCGGACATCTGCATCAGGTCTTCACCGTCAAACAGTACCCGCCCGGCCGAAGGTCGCAGCAACTGAAGAATTCCCTTGCCTATAGTGGTCTTGCCACAGCCAGACTCGCCGACCAGCGCTAGCGTCCGCCCCTTGCTAATCTCTAATGAGACTCCATCAACGGCATAGACACTACCAACCTGACGTTTAAATAGTCCACTGCGAATGGGAAAATGTATCTTAAGATCCTGGACATCCAGTAATAACTGCTCATCATGCCAGCTCTTTGGTTCCTTTTTTATCGGCACCACAACGGCTGGCTCATGATTGGCTGGTGGCACATGGTCAGGGTCATAGAGATGACATCTGACACAGGACTCTTCACCTTCATGCTGGATTAGACGTGGCGCCTGATCACGGCAATCCTGCCAGGCAAAATCACAGCGGTCGGCAAATCGGCAACCAGTAAATCGTTGCGCCAGCGAAGGTACCGACCCGGCAATAACAGCAAGGGCCTCATGACGTTTGTCAGTATTCGGTAAGGAATCAAATAGCTTTCTACTATAAGGATGATGAGGCTGGGTAAAAAATTCATCGCGGCTGGCCTGCTCGACGACCTCGCCAGCATACATGACCGCAACCCGGTCAGCCATCTCAGAGACCACGCCAAGATCATGGGTAATCATCAATATGGCCATACCGGTCCGGGCCTGAAGTTCACGCAGCAGAGTTAACACCTGCGACTGAATGGTCACGTCCAGGGCCGTGGTCGGTTCATCGGCTATCAATATCTCGGGATCACCCGCTAGGGCCATGGCTATCATAACCCTCTGCTTCATCCCCCCTGATAGCTGATGTGGATACTCGCTGACTCGTCGTTGTGGTTCCGGGATTCCAACAGCGGCTAGTAATTCAAGCACCCGCTCGTGGATCGATATCTTGCGGTCGCCCAGGTGATGGCGCACAGCCTCAGCAATCTGATCGCCCACTGTCATCACTGGGTTAAGCGAGGTCATGGGCTCCTGAAAGATCATCGCGATGCGATTGCCTCGGATCTTACGCATAGCGACCTCAGGTAACTGCATCAGGTCATCACCATCGAGCAGGGCTTGACCGGCACTGATCCGACCGATCGGGCCAGGTACCAGACGCATCAGAGAAAATGCTGTCATCGATTTACCACATCCAGACTCACCTAACAGAGCCAGTGTCTCTCCACGGCGGATATCGAGACTGACATTATCGACAGCCTTTAACTCACCGGCTCTGGTATCAAAACAGGTCGTCAGATTACGTACACTTAATATTGGCTTACTCATACCACTACTAACCTTTTCTTAACCGGGGATCAAAGGCATCACGCACCACATCAGCAAACAGGTTCGCCGCCAGCACCAGTATAAACATAAAGATAAAGGCTGCGGCCAACGCCCACCAAACCATTGGTTCACGCGCCATTTCCAGACGGGCCCCATTAATCATATTGCCCCAGCTATACATTGATGGATCGACACCAACCCCCACATAGGACAATACCGCCTCGGCCAGTACTAGACCACTAAAATCGAGCACAACAGTTATTAATACAATATGCATCACATTAGGCAGGATATGTCGAGTGATGACCTTGGCTGGGCGTACTCCAAAGGCAGTAGCTGACTGGATGTATTCCACTTCACGTATCTTCATAGTCTCACCGCGCAATAGACGGCAGAGCCCGGTCCAGCTGGTAATGCCCAGGATGATACATAAAAACAATAGCCGTAGATCGGCCCGTTGGGCATCGGTAACGAATAACTCAGGATGGGTATCGATATAGACCTGTAGAATCAGTACCGCCGCAGCAATTAATAATAGCCCCGGAATAGAGTTCAACGTGGTATAGATATATTGAATAACATCATCTATCCAGCCACGAAAATAACCCGCGATAATACCCAACAGGATGGCAAAGGGCAGCATAATCAGGGTTGTCAGCGTCCCAATGGCCAATGCTGTTCGTATACTCTTTAACGCCTGATATAACACATCCTGGCCTACCTTATCGGTACCAAACAGATGGTAATGAGGTGCCAATGCCGACATAGCACCAATGACAACAAAGAGCGTCGCCGTAGTAAACAGCATGACACGCCAGGGGACTACCTCCTTGCGTGAACAGATACGACGCAACGTCAATAGAACGGGTGTCCGCACTCTCCAGCTTAAGAACAGAATTAGCAAGCCGACCAGACCCGCCCAGACGGAGAGCCCGACCGCTCCCCCGATAACCCCCCGGGTCAGAATATCACCCCACTTATCGACCAAGGGATCCTTTAAATGGGCCCCACCATAGATTAACCGCGGGTGAACTCGTTGCTGTTCACCTGAATCGGTTTTAACAGTCTCTCGAGCCAATAAGGTTGTTGCAAAAGGTGCTGAATAGGTTTTTTCACTGTGCTCCGAAACAGGTTTCAGCAATACATCAAGCAGACTTTGTACTTCCACTGAGAGAAAAGTCTTCTGGGAACTATCGGTGGCTCCATTCGCAACTGGCAGACGAAAATGGATTGAGTCCAGTAAGGCAATCGCTATATACACCGACAGGATCAGTAGTGAGGCCAACCCGATACGGCTACTAAAGACCTGACGCCAGGGTGCTCGCAGGTGTTCATGACGACAGGCATAAACAATAAAACCAATCACGGTCGCAACCAGCATGAAAATTAGGATATCCGTCCAAAGTGGCACTAACATCTCAAACCAGTTTGGCTCAGCGGCACTCATCATGACAGCCTCACGCGTGGGTCAACCAAGGTGTAGGAAATATCTGTCAGCAACAGGCCCAGTATATAAAGCACCGATCCCAGAAATACCATGGATCGAACAATAGCAAAATCCTGTGAACGAATAGCATCAATGGTATAGCTTCCCAGCCCCGGTATACCAAAAAATGATTCGAGGACCAGACTACCCATAAAGAGCGTCGGTAATACCACCACGACACCGGTCAATATCGGGATCATGGCATTGCGAAGTACATGCTGAAACAGTACGCGTAATTCGGTTAATCCTTTTGCCCGGGCAGTACGCACATAATCCTTACCTATCTCTTCCAGAAACAGGGTGCGATACCATCTTGCCCCGGAGCCGAGACCGCTAACCACACCAATGACGACCGGTAGTATAATAAACCGCCAGGCATCAATACCGCCCTGATAACCAGAAATAGGAACCAGATGCAGGACCTTACCCACAAAATACTGGCCACCGATGATATAGAACATTGCGGAAATCGACATCAATATGACCAGGACAACAACACCAGCAAGATCAATATAGCTGGTACGAAAGAACACCAGCACCATGGCTACGGTGATATTGACGAGTAATCCAATCAACAATATCGGAATGGCGATAGCCAGGCTGGGCCACATACGTTGTTTAATGTCACTCACGATATCGCGACCGTCATCCGCCTGGCCAAACTGAAAGGCAAAGAGTCGCACCGATTTATCAAAGAATATGGTACCAGTAAACTTTGCCATTCCCTGTTGTTGTTCATCAAACAGTAATGGCCGATCATAGCCACGCGCCTGTTTCCATTTCTCAATCGCAGCCGGTGTGACATGTTTGGCACCCAGTTGCATACGGGCCATGTCATCCGGGGTATTGACGACAAAAAAGAGAAAGAAGGTGATGAGATTCACACCAATCAAGATTGGCAGAGCATAGACTAATCGCCTGAGACTATAGGCGATCATGACTCTTGCCCCTGATGATTGACATCAAGCTTCGGTGCCTGCTTTTCATGACGACGGTAACCTATGTAAGCAGGAATCAATAGAATTACGATTGCGGCTACTAATAGCCATAGTGGCCATATTCGGGGCTGATTCCACTGTGCACGTTTTTGCTCACGTAATTGTGGGTCGATTCGCCGATATTTGAGGGTATTATTGGCCATAATGTTCGGGCGCACATTGTAATACCAACTATGGAACAGGGAAAAACTCCGGGGATGTAGCCCCCATAGCCAGGGGGCGTCACGCCTTACGATTTCCACCATTTCAGCTATGATAGCCTGTCGTTGTGGGCCGTTCTGCATCGCCTTCATTTGCTCAAACAAGTGGTCAAATTCCGGGTTTTGATAATTACTGGCATTCTCACCATGGAATTTAACCTTGCCATTGGGGCCATAGAGAAGGAACATAAAATTTTCCGGATCGGGGTAATCGGCATTCCATCCCCAGATATAGATCTGGGCATTTCCATCACGCATCTTTTCCTGAAAGCGATTGTAGTCGGTATTACGAATAACGAGCTGAATATTAAGTTTTTTAAACTGCTTTCGGTACCAGTCCAGACGCGCCTTATCATCGGGTCCACTGGCGGTAATATCCAGATTCAGGGTCAGGGGTTCACCCGAGGTTTGATTCAGGCCATCAGGATAACCTGCCTCTGCCAGCAATTGTAGTGCAACAGCTATTGATTTGCGCTGTGGTTCGCCATTGACCCAATCATAGACATAGTGGTTAATCCCGGATTCACCATCATTAAAGCCGAATATACCGGGTGGCAAGGGGCCCTGTGCAGGAATACCCCGCCCATTGGCAAAGATAGAGATATATTCTTCATAATCAAAGGCTACTGATATAGCCTGCCGTAATTTACGCTGTCGTTCGCTATAGCCACCAATAACGGGGTCGGCCATATTAAACCCCATATAAAAGGTTGATGCATTGACAGCAGTCTCCAGCTGCATGCCACGATTGACCATATCTGTAGTCAACGTTGCATCCCCATTACCGCCCATACTGACAGCCTGATCGAAACTGTCAGAAGAGATACCAGATGCATCATAGTAGCCCTGCAGAAACTTGTTCCAGTACGGGATCGTCTCTTTTTCCAGACTGTAGACTACTCGATCGATAAAAGGCAGTTCACGGCCGGCATCCTCCAGTAGCCCACGTTCCTCATCACCTGACATACCATTTTCAGGATAATATTCCTGGTGAAAATTAGGATTACGTTCCAATACCATCTGGCGATTGGGATCATTACGGGTTAGCATATACGGCCCTGTACCAACAGGATACCAATCGAGGGAGATATTTCGCTCTGACAAACCCGGCTGGGTATAAAACTGATCGACCTCAGGTGCCATAGGCGCAAAGAATGGCATCGCTAGCCAATACAATAATTGTGGGTACTTGCCCTTAACTGTTATGCGATAGGTGTATCGATCAACCTCCCGGACACCGGCCAGGTCATATTTTCTCAGATCTAGCCATTGGGGCTGAACCTCGTCTGACGAGGATTTCTGAACCACCGCTTCCAGCTCAGCAGCATATTGTGCAAGGCCAGCAATATATTCATTCATTATCCCCAGAATGGGTGAATGCAGCCGCGGGTGCGCCAGTCGCTTAATCTGATAAATATAATCGGCTGCCACCAGTTCTCTAGTTCCAGTATGATCAAAATCTGCCAATGTATTGATGTGCAGTAGATCCTGGTCATTCAAGTCCAGATACCTCGGGCGATTATCTTGATCCCTGGCAAAGGCCGGGTGTGGTTGAAAATAAACCCCAGGCTTTATCTGAATGTCATAGATGCTATAGGCAATATCACCCGCATCCGGGGATACCGGCTGTCCATCGGCATTAATAAATTGAGGCTTAGGTACACGTGTAGCCGTCAATGGGATCAGTTGATAGGGCCGCTTAAGAAAGTGATACTGCAATGGGGGTTCATAGACCTGGCCAATAAACTGATATTCATTGGCATTATAGGAGCGAACCGGATCCAGATGCTTGGGCCGTTCGGTAAAGGACGAATAGAGGGTATTTATGCCTTTTTCATTAACAGGATAGGGATTATTCCAGGCCTGCTGTTCACATGCTGTCAGACAACCGAGAGTTAAAGAGAGCACTAACACCCATTGCAGCGATAAACATAACATTCGACTTCTAAAGATATGGATCATATTTTCTCAACAGCTATATTGCATCAGCCCGACAATTAAAGACTCAAGGCTATAATCGCACACTGGCTATGTTTCTTGAATTTAGCGGCCATAAGTACGAAAAGTTGTTATTATCTAGCAGGGTAATACAATATATTGCCAGAGCCGTAGTCAAGCATAAAGCCAAACGGCTAGATACGCTAACCATAACAATACAGGTACTCAGATGGGATTTCTAACAGGAAAACGCGCCTTGATCGTAGGTGTTGCAAGTAACCGCTCAATTGCCTGGGGTATCGCACAGGCCATGCATCGGGAAGGTGCGGAACTGGCCTTCACCTACCAGAATGACAAGCTCAAGGACCGCGTCGAAAAATTTGCTGCGGATTGTGATTCAGAAATATTCTTACCCTGTGATGTCGCCTCTGACGCCGAGATTGAAGGGGTCTTTACTGGCCTGGCCAAACACTGGGATCATCTCGATATTATTGTCCACTCTGTCGCCTTTGCGCCGCGCGAAGAACTGGCTGGGTCATATGTTGACAGCACGACAAGAGAAGGTTTTATTCGCGCTCATGAAATCAGCTCCTATAGCTTTACGGCCCTGGCCAAGGCGGGTTATGACATGATGAAGGGACGCAATGGTGCATTAATGACACTTAGTTACCTGGGCGCTATCAGGACGATCCCAAACTACAATGTTATGGGTCTGGCAAAGGCCAGCCTGGAAGCGAATGTTCGCTACATGGCCCATAGCCTCGGCCCTGATAATATCCGTGTCAATGGTATTTCAGCCGGCCCAATTAAAACCCTGGCCGCCGCCGGTATTGGTGATTTCAGGAAATTTCTTGATTATGGTGAAAAAAATTCACCGCTACGTCGAAATGTCTCTATCGAAGAAGTGGGTAATGTAGCAGCCTTCATGTGCTCTGATCTGGCTTCAGGCATTACCGGCGAGATTACCTATGTTGACGCCGGATATAATATTACCGGAATGGGCAGCATCGATTAATGAGACCTGTGGGGTTAGTGCCATCACATCACTAACCCCATTTTCGCGCCAGAACACCCTCCGTACCACTGTGATCAATAAAATGCAGGTTTGAGTCCCGTCATGAGCAAGAAAAAGACGATAACCACCAGGATCCTGATCTGGATGTTTGCTGGTCTAATAGTGGGTAGTCTGAGTAATACCTTTGCCGGTGATATAAGCCTCTACAACGATTATATTATCAATGGACTGTTCCATATCGCCGGCGCTATCTTCATTAATGCATTGAAGATGCTGGTAGTCCCCCTGGTGACCTTTTCTTTGATTACCGGTGTGTGTGGTATTGGTGATATCAGTCAGCTGGGGCGAGTTGGCATCAAGTCCTTTGCCTTATTTATGGTGACGACGATACTGGCAATTACGCTTGCAATTAGCATATCCAGCCTGCTGGAACCTGGCACTAATTTCATCACTAACAACGATAATATCGCCGCATTTACACCACCAACAGCACCACCCCTGACGCAGGTAATCATTAACCTGGTACCAACCAACCCTGTCGCAGCCTTTAGCCAGGGGAATATGCTCCAGATTATCTTTTTCACCATCTTATTTGGCATTTGTCTGGTCAAGCTGGGGGAACGAGGAAGGCCTATTGTTGATGTCTGTGAGCGGCTAAACGATGTCATGATGAGACTGGTGGAACTGGTCATGCATTTTGCCCCCTACGGCGTCTTTGCGCTGATGGCCAAGACTTTCGCTACCCAGGGACTGGGGCTAATTCTACCAATGATGGCGTATTTCGGTACCGTGGTTCTGGTGTTGGCACTCCATCTGAGTGGAACATTAATGATCCTTTTAAAGCTATTGGGTCGAGTTAGTCCAATCATGTTTCTAAAAAAAATGCGTGCTACACAAATCTTTGCCTTCAGCACATCAAGCTCGAACGCAACCATACCGGTAACTCTCCGAACTACAGAGCAACGTCTTGGTGTCGATAATTCAACGGCAGCGTTTATTGTCCCTTTTGGTGCTACTATAAATATGGATGGCACGGCTATCATGCAAGGTGTTGCCACGGTCTTTATCGCTAATGTCTATGGTATAGATCTTGGATTAATGGGCTATCTGACAGTTATCGTAATGGCAGCCCTCGCATCTATAGGAACGGCTGGCGTACCTGGTGTTGGTTTGATTATGCTGGCAATGGTATTTAACCAGGTAGGTCTACCTGTT
>CAZYTT010000022.1:0-23050 GCA_964650235.1 uncultured Gammaproteobacteria bacterium
ATCAAGCGTCGCAGATGACACTTAAGCGGCTGTCTGATATTTGGGGTCCACTTCTATCCTTAATCCTGCTATTCAGTTATTCATGTCTCGGAGCAACAGATGAAACACCTGAACCGAACCAGCCCAATCCACAACAGCTGGAAACCAACTGGTGGCTTTACTTCAACTCTTCTGACCTGTCAACAAAAGCTGACCTTGAGGAACGCATTAAAAATAGTAACAACAACCTGGCTCAGTTAATTACCAACACCCCCTCAGCTCAGCAGGCCCGACTAAGACAGATTACGGATACCCTTGAGAACAATCTGCGTAAATATGCTAAATGAATCGCCCCGTTGACGGACTCATCAGCTATCCCGAGAAGTTAAATCAATACATGCTGGAAAAGGAAAAGGCTGTTATACAAGAACAGCACAATCTGTTAATCGCGCAACTTGAAATTAAAACTAGACGACTGCACCAGCTAAGAGACAGATATCAACAATTAAAAGATAGTGATCCTGCCAGAACCAGGCTGGGACTGGAGCTAATGGTTGCCAGAGTTAACATGGAAAGTTCTGCTATACAAAAACAGGCTATTTCCACCCGACTTAAATCCTACCAGGACGTGCTAACTGAACTTAGCGGGGAACTCTATCTGATTCATAGGCAGCTGATTACCAGGACACCTGACAAGGCTGAGTCGATAGAAAAAACCGAGCAGGAAACCAGACAGGCAAATCTGGCCAAGAAAGAATTTGCACAGAATATTGGTAAGCGGGAAACAGATAGTGGTCTGGTTACTATCAAGGCAAAGTTTCTGTTACTTAAGGACAGCAACATCGAGGCCCAGATAATACTCCATACACTCAAGTCACTACGCTATGAAACGATGGCCAGGTTTAATGTCTAGCTAGGTAATAAAGCAAACAGTACGGAGTTACTCAAGGCAAACAACGTTCTTAAAACAGATATTGCTGAAACTCGCCGCTTCCTGGATTCCTGGATGTCCATACTGGAACAGTCAAAAATATTAACCACCTCGAGCCCAGATATCTGGCTAGTTGGTTTTGGTGACAGCAGTCTCGATTTTGAACTTGTCGTCTGGTTAGTCCCCGATGCTGTTAAACGTCCGGGAACCGTACAGGCAGGCTATCTGTGGGAGATTGAGATGATGCTTGGAAAATATGGTATTGAAATACCATTTCCACAACGCGACCTACATCTTCGCAGTATTTTTTCCGAATAACGCCTGCCGGAAAAATCATAATAGAAAATATCGATAGGATCTGCTAATCAGCCGCAGTCTGATTAACAATAGATACTGTGTTATCGGACTGATCTATGATTTGCAGTATTGCGGTTGCCGCTTTCTCACTGGCATTCTGTTGTAGTGTCCGGTGGATTTCAGCAAAGCGTTGTCTTAAATAAATCGTGTGCTGAGGATGAGTAAAAAAACCCAGTACTGCTTCACTAAGGCGATCGGGGCTTGCCTCACCCTGAATCAGTTCCGGCACTAATTTCTCACCGGCAAGCAGGTTCGGCAAGGATACTGAGTCGACCTTAACCAGCAGGCGAGCCAATGGGTAACTCAAGGCAGACAAACGGTAGGCCACAACCATCGGCTTTTTCAACAACATGGCCTCAAGAGCTGCTGTACCGCTTGCCAACAGCACAACATCAGCCGCCGCCATCACCTCGCGGGAATGACCTGTAACTATCTGGACTGGCAGATCTGGTGCAATCTGTTTAATGGCGCCTTCAAACAGGTCTCTGGTCGGTTCATTGACCAGCGGCACCAAAAATTTCAACTGCGGTCGCTGGTCGACACAACGTTCCATTGTTTGAACAAAGACACGGGAAAGTCGACTGACTTCACTGGTACGGCTACCGGGTAGTACAGCAATGACTTCATCATCCCGGGTTAAACCAAACTGATCTCGGGCTGCCTGCCTATCCGTCTGCATCGGGATCATATCCGCCAGTGGATGGCCCACAAACTGTACCGGGATATCATGTTGCTGATAAAACTGGGCCTCGAATGGAAACAATGTCAGCATCAGGTCGACCGCCTGCTTGATATTATTCAGTCGATATTGTCGCCACGCCCAGACTGAAGGACTGACATAATGTACTGTCTTTATCCCTTTTTCCTTTAATCGAGCCTCAATGACATGATTAAAATCCGGGGCATCAATACCAATAAAAATATCAGGCGGGTTATCAATGAAATATTGTATCAATGATTTACGCATACGTGACAGTTCACGATAACGACCCAGCACTTCAAACAACCCCATCACCGATAATCGTTCCATAGGATAGAGCGAGCGTGCACCGTGATGTTGCATATTAGGCCCGGCAATGCCTTCAATGATCGTATCCGGGTAGCGGGCTCGAATTGCCTGGAGCAAGGCCCCTCCAAGGATATCACCCGACGCCTCTCCCGCTACGATACCTATATGCAACATAATAGACAAACCTGATCGTTAATGACCTGATTGGACAAATTCGAATACATCATAATGGATAGACCCAGACAATCAAACCTGAAAGGTTTAACGAACAATTCCGCGTTTCGATGAAGCAATAAAGTCGTGCAGGTGTAAGAGTTCTGGCAAGTCGAGTGCTAGAGCCTTGATCTGAACCAGGGCCTCCTGCTGAGGCAGACCGGATTTATATAACAGTTTATATGCCCGGCGTAATATTTTTAAGGTGTCAGGACTAAAGCCACGTCGTTTCAGACCTTCCGTATTGAGACCAAAGGGTTTGGCCATATGACCGGATACTAGCGTATAAGGCGGTACATCTTTGGGTATCACACTCCCCATGGCAGTAAAACAATGGGCACCAATGGTACAAAACTGATGAACCAGGGTAAAACCACCTAGGATGGCATAATCGCCAACGATTACATGCCCCGCCAATGAAGCATTATTGGAAAAGATCGTATGATTGCCAATATGACAATCATGAGCAATATGTACACCAATCATTATCCAGTTGTCGTTACCTATAGAGGTCAAACCTTCATCCTGGACAGTACCCCGATTAACCGTCGCATATTCCCGAAAGACATTGCGGTCACCGATCGTCAACCGAGTTGGTTCACCCGCATATTTTTTATCCTGAGGTTCTTCACCAATACTGGCAAACTGGAATACCCGGTTATCTTTACCTATGGTAGTTGGCCCCTTGATGACTGCATGATGGGCAATATGGCTGCCGGCACCGATTTCAACATCGGCACCAATTACAGCATAGGCCTCAACGACAACATCATCTGCTAGTCGCGCTGATGGATCAATAATTGCCCGTGAATCAATCAAGTGTCAATTTCCTTGGAGGCACACATAATTTCAGCACTGGCCACAACATTATCATCAACATAGGCCACAGCACTGAATTTCCAGATATTACGGACATTCCGATTAAGCTTGACCTTTAGGATCATCTGATCACCCGGCTCAACAGGCTGTTTAAAACGAGCTTCATCGATACCGACAAAATAATAGAGATAGCCATCACTGGGTTGAGATTCTGTCGTACGAAAGGCAAGGATTCCCGTGGCCTGAGCCAGTGCCTCCAGAATCAATACCCCAGGCATCACTGGGCGAACGGGGAAATGGCCGGTAAAGAATGGCTCATTAAAGGTTACATTTTTCAGGGCAACCAGTGACTCACCGGGTTTACAATCCAGTACCCTGTCAATTAGCAGGAAAGGATAGCGGTGGGGCAGATGATTTAATACCTCATGGATATCCATCCCGTTCATACCAGTACCCTGTTGTTTTTCTTGTTCTGCCATTTTGCTATCTCTGTTTGTCTACATTCATTAATCGAATCAGTTAATTTTATACCACTGGTCCCTGTGCCCAGCAAACTACACCTAACACTAATCGAAAATGCTAACCTAGCTTAGTCTTTGCCAGACTTTTCCAGTCTTTTCAAACGCTTTGCGATATCATCGAGCTGATGCAATCGCACTGCATTACGCCGCCATTGACGATTTCCCTCTAACGGATATCCCGATGAATAAATACCCGGCTGTGTTATTGAGCCAGTAACAAAGCTTTTTCCGGTAATTTGGACTCCATCGACAATCTTGATGTGCCCATTTATACCGACATAGCCACCAATAGCGCAATTTTTTCCAATCTCAGTACTACCAGCGATACCGGTACAGGCAGCAATTGCCGTATGGGCACCTATCTTTACATTGTGACCGACCTGAATCTGGTTATCCAGTTTTACACCGTCTTCAATCACGGTATCATTCAAGGCTCCCCGGTCTATGGTGGTATTTGCACCAATTTCCACATCGTTGCCAATTACGACCCGGCCAATTTGCGGAATCTTGATCCATTGCCCCTGATCATTTGCAAAACCAAAACCATCGGCACCAATAACCGCTCCGGGATGCACAATGATGCGTTGCCCCAGCTGACTACCCATGCACAGCGTTACTCGGGCCGACAGGCGTGTCTGGGCGCCAATCTGACACCCCTGCTCGACTAAACACCCAGGACCAAGATAACATTGGCTGGCAATCTTTACCCCGGCACCAATGACACAGTGCGGGCCAACCCAGGCATCTTCAGCAATCTCGGCTGTTTCATCAATACAGGCAGACGGATGGCACCCACCCTCAAACGGTGCGGTGGCATATAGTAATTGCGCTACTCGCGCATAGGTACTATAGGTGTCCTTTACTACCCAGGCCGTGGTATGACATAACAGCCGATCCTGTTCAGTGACAATGACTACGCTGGCGGCAGTCTGTGCCAATTGATCACGATAACGTTTATTGGCCAAAAAGCTGATATCACCTTTTCTGGCCTGAGCCAAGGAGGCAATACCTGAAATAACGAGTTCGGGGTTGCCAATGATGACGCCACCGAAACGTTGCTGTAACTCATTCAGTTTAATTGCCACGTCCCGTCAATAATTCCGGCTATTTTTTACCTGCTGCAGTGTCAGCTTTCTTTAATTCGGTTAGGACCTGTTCGGTCAGGTCCAGTTTCGGATTTCCATAGGCAATAGCATCATAAAAAATAATATCAAATTTGCCTTTCTTACCTACTGACTCGATGGCCTGACGTATCGTTGCCTGCAGTCCCCCGAACAAATCATTACGGCGAATAGCCAGGTCCTGACGGAAGGCCTCTTCATCTCGAATAATATCTCTCTGTTGCGACAGGATATCCAGACGCATGGATTTACGTTTGGAATCACTCATGATGTCGCCATCTCGCGTCAGGGTCTTTTGCAATTCATCCAGGTCACCCTTGGCCGCCATCAATGTGGCTTCACGATCACTGAATTCTTCCTTGATAGTATTAGCTGCAGCCTGTCCCTGGGGAGACTTTTCCATCAAGTCATTAGGATTTACATAGCCAAACTTCTGTTCAGCCATGACCATCGCACTACCAAACATGAGTACCAGAAGTATGCTAACCTGAATAAACGATTTAATCACTTTACACCTCATATCATTACATTGGTAAAACAGGACGATCTAAAAGAAAAACGCCCCTAAAGTAAACTGGAATTTTTCTATCTCATCACCAGACTCATGGTTAAGAGCCCAGGCATAACTGAAAGTTAGTGGCGCAACAGGCGTCATCCAGATCGCGGTAAAACCGGCAGAATAACGCAATCGTTCAGCAACTCCACCAACATCCCTGATATCACTAAAGTCAATGCCATTTTTGGCAGCAAAAACATTACCCCCATCAACAAAGGCACTCATCTGAAAATTACGACCTGATTCAGCAAATGGCACCGGGAAAATCAGTTCAGCATTCGCGACCATCTTGGCAGCACCACCTTCAGGATTACCATTGACATTAGGGCCGAGGGAGTTTCCTCTAAAACCACGAACCGATTGGGCACCACCGGTATAATAACGTTCAAAAAATGGTAGTGCAGTGGTATCGCCATAGCTATCGCCATAACCAAACTCACCCTTGAGCATAAAGATAAAATCATTACCCAGAGGGGTGTACTTTTGACCCTTTGCAGACAACTTATAAAATTGCAGTCCGCTGTTAGGCAGGGCCGCCTGCCCACCAAATGACACTATACCACCTTCATCAGCGAAAATAGCCCGATTACGCGTATCATGGGTCCAGTTTACCGACAGATTAAGTATACCAAAGGCATCCGAATTTTCATTGAGGTAATCAATGAAACTCTGTGGCGTCAAGGTACTGGTATTGACACGGGTCTTCTCATAGCCGAGCGATAGACTGGCACTATCATATTCATTGAGCGGTATACCATAGGTCATGCTGCCACCAAAAACATCAGTGGTATAGTCAGCGATATTGGCCTGAGAGGCATCAGTCTGGGAATTGAATACCTTAAAGCCACGACTAACGCCCTCTTTTGTATAGTAGGGATTGGTGTAAGAAAAGCTATAGACATTATTAATGGTGCTGTTATTGATATTGGCCGACAACTTACTACCGGTACCCAGAAAATTGTCCTGACTGATACTGGCATTAACCAGAAAACCCTGCAACTGACCATATCCAATACCTGCCATCAAGGTACCAGAGGGACGTTCTTTCAGAGTGACGTTAATATCTACCTGATCATCAGTACCAGGCACGGCTGGAGTCTCGATATTGACATCTTCAAAATAACTGAGACGCTGTAATCGTACCCGCGACCGGTTGATCTGCTCAGTAGACAACCATCCACCTTCCATCTGACGGAATTCACGTCGAACCACCTCATCATAGCTCTTGAGATTGCCACTGATATTAACCCGGCGGACATAGGTCCGTTTCCCCGGATCGACAAAAAACGTCAAACTGATTAGCCGCTGATCCTTATCGACCTGTGGAATCGCATTAATATTGGCAAAGGCATAGCCGGCCTTTCCCAGTTCCGCACTGATTGCGGCTGTCGCCGTTGCTACCCTTTTACGTGAAAACACATCACCGGAATCGATTTTTATCAACCTGGACAGGATCTCTTTTTCGATCACCATCTCACCATCCAGTGTCACCTTATCAATACTGTACTGTTCACCTTCAGTAATATTGATAGTGATATAAACAGCCTGTTTATCAGGGGTGATTGATACCTGAGTCGAATCCACAATAAAATTGAGATAGCCATGGTCAAGATAATAGGAACGGAGTGCCTCGAGGTCTGCCGCCAGAGTCTGAGAGGAATATTGATCATCATCAGAAAACCAGGAAGGATCATCAGTCAATTTCAACTGATCGGTTAAGGTACCCTCATCAAAAATATTGTTGCCAACGATATTAATACTATAGATACGCGCCACAGCACCTTCATCAATAGCAATAAAGACCTCGACCCGATTATCATCCATTGGTGCAACAGTCGATTTGATCTTGACGGAATATTTACCCTGACTATTATATTGTCGTTCCAGCTCGCGCTCGACCTTGTCCAGTGCCGAGCGATCAAACACACGGCCTTCGGCCAGACCAATACTCTCCAGGGCCTGTTCCAGCTGTTCGGTCTCAATATCCTCATTGCCACTTATATTCAGCTTGCTGATACCTGGTCGCTCCTTGACAGTAATAACCAGGACACCATCATCATCGGACAGACTCACATCATCAAAAAAACCCGTCTTGAACAGGGCACGGATAACTGCCGGACTACGTTGACTATCCAGAGTCTCTCCGGTAGCCAGGGGTAAATAATTCAATGCCGTCCCAAGTTCAATTCGCTGCAGACCCTCCACGCGAATATCCTTGACGACGAAACTGTCAAAGGCAAATACCGGCGATGACACTAACAGGGATGCTAAAAACAACATCAACGAGCGCGTTAACATAGCAATAGTAATCTTACGATTGGGATTTGGATCAGACAACTTCATACCACTCTATCAAGTCAACAATCGGACAAGGTCATTATAAAAGGCCAGCACCATAACACTTACAAGCATTGCAATTCCTATCCGCTGCCCCATGATCATGGTCTGTTCAGACACCGGACTACCTTTGACCATTTCAACCAAATAATACAACAGATGGCCACCATCCAGAATTGGAATCGGTAGTAGATTGAGCACACCCAGGCTAATACTGATAATAGCCAAATAACCCAGAAAGGCTACCAGCCCCATTCCGGCCGATTCACCGGCATATTGAGCAATACTGATCGGGCCGCTGATGTTTTTGGCTGAGACATCACCCATGACCATATGCCCCAACATTCTCAGCGTCAGTACAGACATTTCGACACAGCGGTCAACACCCTTTACCAGCGCCTGAAACACCGGATAACTGACCGTTGTATACATATCTGCGCCAAACCCCGTTGGGACCGCAACACCGGCACCAATATGGCCTATATCTCCGGTCGGCGTCGTCACCCGTTGGGGGCGCAATGTTAAGACCTGTTCCATACTATTGCGTTCAATTCGGATCTGGCGCGTCTGTTCCGGGCTGGAACGTATCTGGTTGACCAATTCTTCCCAATGAGAGACAGACTGACCCTCCCAGCCAACTATTTTATCACCGACCCTGAGGCCCGCCTGCTCTGCCGCACTACCCGGCTCAACCTGGCCAATCACAGCGGGTAACTTTGGTCGATAGGGACGAATGCCAATCACATTCATCAACTGATCCTGCTCTACAACCTCAGCTAGTGACTCAAAGGCTAGTGTGCGCTGGCGCTCAAAACCATTGTCATCAACCACGCTGACAACTACCCGCTCCTGGTCCAGACTGGCCGCCAGCAATTCCAGTAACACCGCGCTCCATATCGGGGTCTCCTTGTCCCCAACGGCCTGAATTTTATCCTGGATCTGAAAACCACCCTGGGCGGCCAGTGAACCCTGATCAATGCTCCCAACCAAGGGCCTGAGCCCACTAACACCGAGCATAAACACCAGCCAGTAGGCTAGGATTGCAAACAGAAAATTAAATGCCGGCCCCGCTATCACCACTGCACAGCGACTAAGTACCGGCTTACGATTAAAGGCCTGCTCAAGTTCAGCAGATTCAACCGGGCCTTCGCGTTCGTCCAGCATCTGGACGTAGCCACCCAACGGGATAGCGGCAAGAACATACTCAGTTGGGTCATCTTTTCGCCGCCAACTCAACAGCGGTTTGCCAAATCCAATCGAGAAACGGAGCACCTTAACACCCAGACGCCGGGCTACCCAGAAATGGCCGAATTCATGCACACTGACTAGAACGCCGATAGCTAAAATGAAGAAAAACACCGAACTCAGGACCTGCACCTCAGGAACTCCTCACCAATTGTCGTGCCGCAAGAAATTCTTTTGCAACCCCGCGAGCCTGCTGATCGGCCTCAAGGACAATATCAAGGGTAGCCGCATCGACGGCTGGGACATGGGATAACACAGCCTCAATAGTCACCGGGATCTCGGTAAAGGCCAGCTCACCTCTCAAAAATGCGCTCACGGCAATCTCGTTGGCGGCATTAAGTATTGCAGGGGCTGTACCACCGGAGGCAGCCGCCTCATAGGCCAGTCGTAGACAGGGGAAGCGTTCCGAGTCCGGCGCTTCAAAATTTAATTGCGCCACTTCAAAGAGATTAAGTGAAGGGACTCCGGAGTCAAACCGCTGAGGCCAGGCCAGCGCATGGGCAATGGGTACCCGCATATCGGCACAACCTAATTGAGCCAGCATTGAACCATCCACATATTCAACCAATGAATGAATAATACTTTGCGGATGGATCACCACCTGGATCTGTGTTGGTTTAACCGCAAACAACCAACAGGCCTCAATTAACTCCAGCCCCTTGTTCATCATCGTGGCTGAATCAACCGAAATCTTGCGCCCCATATCCCAGTTGGGATGGGCACAGGCCTGATCAGGAGTTACATCCTGGAGCTGTTCACGGCTATGCTGACGAAATGGTCCACCAGAGGCCGTCAATAGTAATTGCTGTACGCCTACCACTGCCATCCCCCGGGTGTAATCCGGTGGCAGGCACTGGAATAAGGCATTATGTTCACTATCAATAGGTAATAACACGGCCCCGGAACGGCTAATCTCGTCCATGAATAACTGACCAGACATCACCAGGGCTTCTTTATTAGCCAGCAGCACCCGCTTCCCGGCCCTGACTGCTGCCAGGGTTGGTAACAGGCCAGCAGCTCCAACAATTGCTGCCATAACATATTCTACTTCAGGAAGGGCTGCCACCTGCTCCAGGCCGTCATTTCCAGCCAGTACCTCTACCGTACTATTCGCCGCCCTCAGCCTTTGCTGCAAAATTTCTGCGGCATCGGTATCGGCCATGACGGCAAAACGTGGTTGAAATTCACAACACTGCTGAAATATTTTATCGACATCACGATTGGCTGTCAGGGCCACAATTTCAAATTGTCCCTGATGTCGTTGCAACACATCGAGTGTGCTCCTGCCAATGGAGCCGGTAGCACCTAAAACAGTAATACCAATCATCCACCGCCTCCGGGCATCAGGTTCATTAGTCCCAAAGTGAAACAGGGGGCTGCTGCGGTCAGGCTGTCAATCCGATCCAGCACCCCACCATGCCCAGGTAAAATCTGGCCACTGTCTTTAACGCCAGCACGGCGTTTGGCAACACTCTCAAGCAGGTCTCCGCTAACCGAGAAGGCTATGGTAATCAGACATAGGGCAATATAAGCCGGCCACTTTATTGGTTCGTCTGTTACTGTGCCTGAAACTAACCATGCGGTAAATGGCAGGACGATAACTAGTGCCATCACGGCACCACCACTCACACCCTCCCAGGTCTTACCAGGGCTCACCTGAACAGCCAACTTATGTCTACCCCACTGCCGTCCGGCAAAATAGGCGCCACTATCAGCGCCCCAGATCAACACCATTAACAAGAACACCCACAATGGACCGTTAACAGCGTAACCATGGAGCCATAAAATAGCCAGCCATGTAGGCACTAACAACCAGATCCCCATCAGTGATGATACCAACAGTGGTAACTGACGTTGCTCAACGGGTCCGTTACGATTCAAGACAATAATCCAGCCCACGGCCAGACACCAAACCAACATGACAATAGCCATTAAAGGGAGCAACAGGTCATTATGATTCCGTAATGAAGAACTTGCATAGAGCAGGATGACCATCAACAACAGATAGCCAATACGAGCCACCGTCTGAGTTAGACCCATCAGACGCGTCCACTCCCATGTACCAAGCAGGACAATGGCCGCAAGAATCCACGCCAGCACATCAGTATTTACCCAGTAGACCCCTCCTACAACCAGAGGAATCAAAAATAGGGCGGTTAATATACGCTCCTTAAGCATGACCAGATTGCTCCAGCTGATCACCTGTCCGTCCAAATCGGCGCTGACGTGTGGCAAATGAATTTAATGCCAGCTCAAAGGCCTGCTCATCAAAATCAGGCCATAACGTTTCAGTAAAATAGAGTTCAGTGTAGGCCAACTGCCATAAGAGAAAATTACTAATGCGTTGCTCACCACCGGTACGGATAAATAAATCCGGTTCAGGCAGATCACTCAAGGCCAGACAATGAGCAAATGAGTCTTCATTGATAGCCTCTAACCCGATGTCCCCCTGAACAACTTTAGCAGCGAGATTGCGAGCGGCCTGGGTTAGATCCCAACGGCCACCATAATTGACGGCTATAACCAGTTCCAGACTGGTATTATTGAACGTGAGCGACTCAGCCGCAGTAATCTGATCCTGTAGTCTGGACGAAAAGCGGGTGGTATCACCTATGATACGTAAGCGGATATTATTTTCATGGAGTTTTTTAACCTCACCCTTCAGTGATGTGAGGAACAGATCCATCAACAGTGAAACTTCCTGTTCCGGACGCCGCCAGTTTTCACTACTAAAGGCAAACAAAGTCAGGACCTGGACCTTTTTCTGGGCACAGGCCTCGACAATACCGCGTACAGCCTTAACACCGGCCTTATGACCGACAACACGTGGCATATGTCTTTTTTTAGCCCAACGGCCATTGCCATCCATTATTACCGCGACATGGCGCGGCACAAATGAGCTATCAACAGGGGTCGATTGTTGAGATGATAAGTTGATGGGCATTGGGCGAGTGACGGGGTTGATTTTTATGATTAGGTCGCCAGAATTAAGTCCGTAATAGCCTTATATTTCCATCAAATCCTGTTCCTTGATCTGGAGCAACGCGTCAACCTCGGCAACATACTTATCAGTCAGTTTCTGGGTTGATTCCTCGGCACCACGTTGTTCATCTTCAGTGATCTCTTTTTCCTTAAGCAGATCCTTGAAATCACCATTGGCATCACGACGGATATTGCGTATTGCAACTCGCCCTGCCTCAGCCTCGGCGCGGACGATCTTGATCATGTCTTTGCGCCGTTCTTCGGTGAGTGGAGGTAGATTGACACGAATGACCTGTCCTGATGTAGATGGATTAAGACCAAGATCAGAAATCATTATCGCCTTTTCCACAACCTGTACCATGGGTTTTTCCCACGGTGTAATCGACAGGGTGCGGGCATCAGATGCAGAGACATTTGCCACCTGACTCAAGGGCACATCACTACCATAATAATCCACCTTGATATGATCCAGCAGACTGGCATGGGCACGACCTGTTCGCACCTTGGAAAAAGATTGCTTCAGCGAAACAATACTCTTGGCCATACGTTCTTCTGCATCTTTTAAAATATCATCCAGCATTTTATCCCCTTACTCGATCAGCGTGCCTTCTTGCTCACCGATGACAACCTGTTTTAAGGCCCCAGGCTTGCCGATATTAAATACCCTCAGTGGCATATTATTGTCCCGGCACAGTACTATAGCTGTTGCATCCATCACATCCAGCCTTTGCAGTAGGACTTCATCATAGGTTAGTTTGTGAAAAAACTGGGCCTGTGGATCCTTAACCGGGTCAGAAGAATAGACGCCATCGACCTTTGTAGCCTTCAGCACAGCATCAGCATTAATCTCTACACCACGCAAACTGGCGGCTGAATCGGTGGTGAAAAACGGATTGCCGGTCCCGGCAGCAAAAATTACTACTCGTCCCTTTTCAAGATGGCGAATAGCCCGTCGACGGATATAATCCTCACAGATCTGATTAATCTTGACAGCCGACATCACCCGAGCATACATACCGAGATTTTCCAGGGCATCCTGTAATGCCAGTGCATTAATCACTGTACCAAGCATACCCATATGGTCAGCTGTCACCCGATCCATGCCACAGTCCGCAAGTTGCATGCCGCGGATTATATTTCCACCACCGACAACCAAGGCGACCTGAACTCCAGCCTCGACCAAGGCAAGTATCTCATTTGCAATTCTATTTACGATCTGAGGATTAATCCCGTGGCTATCATCTCCCATCAAGGCCTCACCACTCAATTTGAGCAGAATCCGCTTATATAATAAATCTGAACTCTGGATCGGGGTAGACAAGATTAACCGCCCTTGACCTGTGCCATGACTTCATCAGCAAAGTTCTCAACTTTCTTTTCAATGCCTTCGCCAACCTCATAACGAGTAAAGGAAATGACATCTGCCGAGGCACCCTTCAATAATTTACCGACCGTAACATCAGGGTCTTTAACAAACGCCTGTCCGACCAGAGTGATCTCAGCCAGGAATTTACGCAGGCGGCCTTCAACCATCTTCTCAATGATCTCAGCCGGCTTACCACTTTCTTGAGCCTGGGCAACAAAGACTTCTTTTTCTGCATTCAATGTATCAGTCGAAACCTGTTCTTCTGAAATAGCCTGTGGGTTAGTGGCAGCAACATGCATCGCAACATCTTTTGCTAATGTTGAATTACCACCATTCAGGTCAACGATCACGCCAATGCGCTCACCGTGCAGGTAGTTACCAATAACACCACCATTCGTTTCTACCGTAGTGATACGACGTATATTGATATTTTCCCCAATCTTGGCGATTAATTCCTGGCGTGCAGCATCGATACTCTCGTCGCTACCAGCAGTCATCGGAAGTGCTAACAAACTGTCCAGATCTGTAACACCGGATTCCAGCGCACGATCGCCCACCTGATTAGCAAAATTCTGGAAGTCATCACCCTTGGTGACAAAATCAGTCTCACAATTGATTTCGATAATAACAGCCTTATTACCTTCATCATTGGTACGGATGACGATCCGACCTTCAGCCGCTGTACGGTCACCCTTCTTGCCAGCTTTCGCCAGACCGGACTTGCGCATCTCTTCGATGGCAGCTTCAATATCACCATTGGTCTCCTGGAGCGCACGTTTACACTCCATCATTGCCGAGCCGGTGCGCTCGCGTAATTCTTTTACTAATGCTGCAGTAATTGCCATTGCTTTAACCTCGATAACCTGACTTTAGATAATCATATATTTCAAATCTGGGATAATAAAGCCGGCATGTTTAACATGCCGGTCTAGAACTTAAGCGGCTGAACCTGCCTCTTTATCAGCTGAATTAGCATCAGCTGCTGGTGTTTCAGCTTCCGTTTCCTTCTTGATGGCTACTTTTTTAGTGACCTTTTTCTTCGCAGCTGGCTTTTTGGGGGCCGCTGTTACTTCACCGCTCTCATCAAGTTCAACATAGTCGTCAACATCAGAGCTAATAATATCAAGCGCTGAAGCACGACCTTCCAGAATGGCATCAGCCATAGACTCTACATACAGATTGATAGAACGAATTGCGTCGTCATTTCCTGGAATAATGTAATCAATACCATCAGGGCTGTTATTGGTATCGATAACACCAATGACAGGTATTCCCAGTTTACGGGCCTCGCTGATAGCAATCTTCTCAAAACCAACATCGACAACAAACAAGGCATCAGGTAAACCACCCATATCCTTAATTCCGCCCAGGTTTTTCTCCAGCTTTTCCATTTCCCGACTCAGACCCAAGGCCTCTTTCTTGTTGACCTTGTCGTGACGACCTTCAGCAAACATACTCTCCAGCTCTTTCAGACGACGAATTGATTGCTTCACGGTCTTGAAATTTGTCAGCATTCCACCCATCCAGCGCTGATCAACATAGGGCATACCACAACGGTTGGCCTGTTCCCGGATCGTTTCACGCGCAGCACGTTTAGTACCGACAAACAGGATCTTGCCCTTTTTGGCAGCAATACGGCTGATAAAATTGACTGAATCGTTAAACAGCGGCAGTGTCTTTTCCAGATTAATGATATGGATCTTGCTGCGCTCCCCGAAGATATACGGGGCCATTTTTGGGTTCCAATAACGGGTCTGGTGACCGAAATGTACGCCTGCCTCAAGCATTTGGCGCATCGTGACTTTCGCCATGATTATAAACTCCTCATTGTTGGGTTAATCCTCCATATGCCCCATGCGACCACCATGCCCTATTTATATACTATATATAATAGAGCAAGGCACCCAGACACATGTGCCGGCATATGTGTGATTTTAGGTAATGCGATTACAACAACCGCGCGCGATTTATACCATATTCAGCCACTGACGACAAGAAAAGCACGTATTTCCCCTATCACCTCCCTCCTCGCCCCAACGTAATTAAAACAATGGCCAACCTAACACGTATAATAATGTGAATTTTCTGCTACCATAAGCAATATCACTATAACCCTATGAAAAACAATACAATGTCTGTAAAAATCAAAACGACTGATGAAATCGAGAAAATGCGGGTAGCCGGCCGTCTGGCCGCTGAAGTCCTAACGATGGTTCGCCCTCATGTGCTACCTGGTATAACGACTGCCGAGCTTGATCAGATCTGTCATGACTATATTGTCAATGTACAACAGGCCATCCCAGCCCCATTGAATTATCATGGTTTTCCAAAATCTATCTGCACCTCGATAAATCACCAAGTCTGCCATGGTATACCCAGTGACAAAAAACTGAAAAACGGAGATATCGTCAATATTGATATTACTGTCATTAAAGATGGCTATCATGGTGATACCAGCAAGATGTTCGGTGTCGGCAAGACCTCTATCGGTGCCAACCGAATATGTCGCATCAGTCATGAATGCCTGTTAATCGGGATTGAGATGGTAAAACCGGGTATCCAGCTAGGCGATATCGGTCATGTCATTCAGGTCCATGCTGAATCAAACAACTGTTCCATCGTCCGCGAATATTGCGGCCATGGCATCGGCGCCGTCTTTCATGAAGACCCCCAGGTATTACACTATGGCCAGCCCGGTACGGGCCTGACACTGGAGGCCGGCATGACATTTACGATAGAACCCATGGTCAACCTAGGTAACCGCCATGTCAAACTACTACCCGATCAATGGACTGTTGTCACCAAGGATCGGAGCCTGTCAGCCCAATGGGAGCACACCCTGCTAGTGACTAGTGATGGCGTTGAGGTCCTAACAATTGTGCCAGGCGACCCCATATGAACTGTCATACAATGGTAGCTAGCTAATATGTGCGCTCAACCTACGGACATGTCAACAGTCGAACAGATCGATATTCATAAAGAGGCCCCTGCAGATCTGTTCAGGCAACCGGGCCAGGTACTGCCCATTATTCGAACTGAGTTAAAAAACTACCGCCAGACCATCGACACAGCCTTTCGTCAGGGCGCCGCTATAAAACCCCTGGTCAATGCCTACAGTCACTACATCGATTCATTACTTGTCGTCATCTGGAAACACTTTCTCAAGGACTGTCACAATGACGAAATTGCCCTGATTGCTGTCGGTGGTTATGGCCGCAATGAATTGCACCCTAGTTCAGATATTGACCTGCTGATTTTGCTCAGAGCAAATTCGCATGAAAACTACCGTGATTCACTCGAGGCCCTGCTAGTCTTTCTCTGGGACATTGGCCTCGACATAGGTCATAGTGTTCGTTCCCTGGAAGAATGTCGCCATGAGGCCGAGCAGGATATTACCATCGCCACCAACCTGATGGAGTCACGCCTACTCTCCGGCCCTGCCAATCTCTATCTGCACCTGCGTGAAGAGACTGGACCCGATAAGATCTGGCCTGGCCCTGCCTTCTTCAAGGCTAAATGGCATGAACAGCAACAGCGTCATAAGAAATATAATGATACCGCCTACAACCTGGAGCCGAATGTTAAGGCGGGACCCGGCGGACTCCGTGATATTCAGATGATTGGCTGGGTGGCCAAACGCCACTTCGGTGTCAATACCCTGTCTAAACTGGTCGATCATGACTTCCTCAAACAGCGCGAATACCAGGCGCTGATTGAAGGACAACATTTCCTCTGGCGGGTTCGCTTTGGCCTGCATAGCCTCGCTGGACGACGCGAGGACCGACTGCTTTTTGATTATCAAAAGGAACTGGCCCAGCTATTAGGTTATAGCGATGATGCCGGCAAACGACTGGCCGTCGAACAATTCATGAAAGACTATTATCGTACCGTCACCGAACTGAGCCGTCTGAATGAGTTGTTATTACAGCTGTTTCAGGAGGCCATACTCTACGGTGACCAACCGACTATATGCACCCCCATTAACAAGCGCTTTCATAGCTGTAATGATTTCATTGAGGCGTCATACCCTCAGGTTTTTAAACGTTACCCCTTTGCCCTGCTTGAGGTATTTTTACTGCTGGAGCAAAACCCGCACTTGAAAGGGGTTCGAGCAACGACTATCCGCCTCATTCGCAACCATCGACATCTGATTGATAATGACTTTCGTAACGACTTACGTTCCCGTAGCTTATTCATGGAGATATTTCGTGCCCCACAGGGCCTAACCCATGAATTACGACGTATGAATCGCTATGGGATTCTCGCTGCCTACCTGCCGGTATTTGCCAAAATTGTCGGCCAGATGCAGTATGACCTGTTCCATGTCTATACCGTTGATGATCATAGCCTGATGGTCCTGCGCAATCTACGTCGTCTGACCATTCCAGAATTCGTTGATGAACTACCTTTCTGTAGCCAGTTAATTCAACGCATCCCCAAGCCGGAATTACTCTATCTGGCTGCACTGTTTCATGATATAGCCAAGGGCCGCGGAGGTGATCATTCTGAACTCGGGGCCGAAGAGACAACCCGGTTCTGTCATCATCATCACCTGAGCCAGTATGACACTGATCTTGTTACATGGCTGGTTAAAAATCACCTGATCCTTTCTGATACTGCCCAGCGCAAGGACGTCAGTGATCCCGACATTATCAATGCCTTTGCTAACCAGGTTGAAAACCCACTGCTTCTTGATTATCTCTATCTGCTGACTGTTGCCGATATTCGCGGAACCAGTCCTGACTTATGGAATAACTGGAAAGGCTCCCTGTTATTTGAACTCTATCAGGCAACCCAACGTATATTACGCCATGGTCCAGATCAGGCCAGCCGTGAACTCTTCATCAATGAAACACGCAATGAGGCCCTTAAGGAACTGATCCTTAGCGTTGATGAAGCCACTATTCAGGCATTCTGGTGCAGTCTTGATGATGAATACTTTCTCCGTAATCACGCTAGTGAAGTTATCTGGCAGACACGGGCCATTTGCCAGACACCAGATGACCAGTTACCACTAGTAATCATCCGCGAGGTAACCCAGCGCGGCGTTACCGATATCTTCATCTACACCCAAGATCGTGAATTACTGTTTGCAATTTGTACCCATGTCATTGAACAGGTGGGACTGACCATCGTTGACGCCCGTATTGCTACTACATCAGATGGTTTCGCCCTCGATACATTTGCTGTCCTGGACGCCTCCAATGAACCCATTCGCGATCCCAGGCGTATCGATGAAATTGAGACGCAACTACACCAAAGCCTGCAAAAAAAGGATCAAGCAACGTTTGCTATTAAAAGGCGGCCACCCCGACAACTTAAACACTTTGCCCTAGCACCGGTGGTTGAATTTGAACATGATAATAACAAGGGCCATACCATCATGTATCTAAGTGCAACTGACCGACCGGGTTTACTCGCCGGCATTGCCCTGATCATGGCCCGCCACGCCATACATATCCATAATGCCAAGATCGCAACCTATGGTGCACGCGTCGAAGACAGCTTTATCATTACCACCCTAAACGAGCAGGTCATTACTGATGAGGCTGTGCTGGAGACATTAAGGCAGGCCATCCTCAGCTCTCTCAATGAAGATACCGAGTAAATCTTTCAACCGGATCTTTTCAGGCCTGGCTATACCCGTCAGTCTGTGCAGCCTGAGTCTATTATTACTATGCTTCGAACCTGCTGCCTCAGAATGGTTGCGCTATGATCGAACTGCAATTCAGCAGGGAGAGGTCTGGCGTCTGTTAAGCGGTAACCTTGTGCACCTGAGCTGGGAACACCTGTTAATGAATCTGGCCGGACTGATATTAATCTGGTTACTTTATGGCCGCTTACTGGCCAACCTGCAGTGGTTCTTCGTCGTGGTCATCAGTTGCATGGCCGTCGGCGCCGGACTGTATCTAACCAATCTGCAACTCGACTGGTATGTCGGTCAATCAGGTATGTTGCATGGCCTGTTTGTTACGGGTGTTTTACTTAATCTGCGCCAGGGCTATCGCATGGAATGGCTACTACTACTGGCCCTGATTGCCAAGCTTTACTGGGAGCAGACTCAGGGAGCCCTGCCGGGATCAGCTGAACTGGCTGGCGGCAATGTTATCGTCGATGCCCATCTGTTTGGCGCCATCAGCGGCCTGGTAACTGGCCTGTTGTTTAGACCCAGACGGGTGAGTATAAAATAAATATCTTTCCCATTTCGAGAAGGAGGGAGTTTATTGGTTATTTATAGGGAGATTATATGGCCGTTATCGGAATCGACACCTGCCATTCAAGTATACCGTTAATAGTCCATTCTATAGCAGCACTAGTACCTCAGAATTAAGAAAGAACTTTTTATCGATATTCTTTACTTAAACACTATAAAACAATGTCTTTTGAAAACAGCGGAATAAATTGATTTTAATCTAGATGCTACCACCAAATCCGCCGCACCACGGGATACTTGTCAATCCACTCGTGCTTAAATGCGGCAGCAATATGCAGTCCAACTATCACCGTCATAACATAGGCTACCCCCATATGGAGCACCATAACCCAGTCAGCTACTGTCTGGGTTAATGTCATCACTGCGGGTATTTCAAAGACATCATAAATGTTTACTTCATCACCCTGGGCAGTGACAAACAGATAACCTGATAGCGGGTTCAAGACTAAAATCAGCAGCATGATCTTATGGACCATAGTCGCCAATCGCCTTTCCCAGCCAGACAGTGATGCCAGCTGGATCGGGTAGGTCGTGACTAGGCCCCAGCCCAACCGTATAAAAAACAATGTCAGGAGTATTAGCCCAACGGCCTGATGCAGATCCAGCAAACGAAAGTAGAGAGGGTCTTCGTCACTTAGCGTCGCCATATAGTACCCAACGGGTAAGATGAACAATACCAGCACTGCAATCAATCCATGTAACAGACGCGAGACCAGACCATAATGCGACACTGAATTAAAAATTGGCACTACATGCTACCAAAATAGCGACCTGAAAAATTGATTCAGCACTACAGTCATCAACGTATAAATCCTGAAGAGCCACGTTTGAGCAAACGCTTACTAAACTGGCGATCACCTAGATCTCTATTCACTTTAATATTGGTAATCTCCATCACTGTCTTACTCATCTCGACAGGGTTTGTTGCTATCACTTTTGACCACATTGAATATCCATCAATTTGCGTCCAGTAAAATTTCACATCCAGGACCAGGTTGTCACTGATATCAAAGTACTGGGCACGATCAATATGATAGGTCGATTGATCAATCCAGCTTATTGTCTTCACCGCATCGCCACTGCTACTAACAGACAGTTTTTTACTACCCGGCCGGCGTGGCGTACTGGCAACCAGAAAATGTAATCGATCATCGTAGCGTTCCTCGGCTACCAGGGTATGTGTATCTAACAGGGGCGGCCTGGGTTCCAGGTGGACACGTTTTAATAAGGACCGGCTAAATTCATCATCATCCCGATCACGATCCCGGTTACGGCGTGGAATTCGCCGCGCAGTCCTTAGCTCGGGCAGATATATCCATTCATTATCGACTTGCTCACTACCGGCTGGGACCAACCAGCCCAGATAGGCAATGCCCCGCCTATCCACCGGCTCTTCCACAAAGAACATGGTCTTATTATCATAACCATCTTCACCATGAGTATTTTTCCATACCATGGTATAGACAATATGCTGGTCACGTTTTTCAGCATTAGAGAAGGTAAAGCTTAAGGTTGAAATATGATCATCGACACGTTTCACCGTATAGGCCCGCTCCATAATCTCATCGACAGCCATTGATGCCGCCGCTAAATTCATCCAAGGAGCGATAAATAGACTTAATAAAATCAGGTTTAAATGGGATCGCAGCAGTAATGATTTCAGGCGCTGCCTTACTGGGCCAGACACAGACTCAAGTACAGACCCAGGTATCGGCTGATCAAGCTGTTGGAGTCCTGGCCCAGTTGCTGACCTGAGAGAGCTATCTTCCGTCATGGCACAACTCCTAAATTGTTACAGCTTGATTATCAGGCCCGTTGTTGCTTGAGCACCTCAACATCGCCTTCATCCCTCGCCAGCAGGGCCATAGAGAGATCAATACCCACAGGCAAATCGGGCGCATTGATACGAACCCGGTGACCGCTACCAGGGGCAACTGTCATATCAGCGTTATCCTTCACCGCTGACATACGCGTGCAATGATAGCGCTGATTCCCTGTGGGTAGTATCAGTTCCAGCGTATCACCTACAGAAAACTTGTTTTTTACATCAATATCGATCAATTTTTGCTGCTCATCATAGGCGATTACCTCACCGACGAACCGCTGGGCATAGTTCAATGAGGCACCTTGCATATAGTTCTGATGTTCAGCGGTATGATGGCGCTGATAAAAACCATCGGTATAACCACGGTTGGCCAAGGCATCCAGCTTTCCAATCAGTGTTGGATCAAATGATCGACCGGCAACAGCATCATCAATCGCCTGCCGATAGATCTGGGCAGTACGCGCGGCATAATAATAAGATTTCGTACGACCTTCGATTTTTAGTGAGTTTACACCGATATCAACCAGCTGGGCCACATGCTCCACGGCCCGCAAATCCTTTGAGTTCATGATGTAGGTACCATGTTCATCTTCGAATACCGGCATCTGTTCGCCTGGTCTTTTTTCTTCCTCAATCAGGTAGACCTTGTCAGCCAGCGGGTGTCGGGGTAGATCGCCACAACTGGACAGACCGGACTGGTCAGCGCTCAACAGATCCTGCATCGGGATAATATCGCCACTAACATCTTCCTCACCTTCCTGAAGGCCATATTTCCAGCGACAGGAATTGGTACAGACTCCCTGATTAGGATCGCGATGATTAAAATAACCTGACAACAGACAGCGCCCTGAATAGGCAATACAAAGAGCACCATGAACAAATACTTCTAACTCCATATCGGGGCAGCGTTGTCTGATATCCTCTACTTCAACGAGTGATAATTCTCGCGATAAAATGACCCGCTCCAGCCCCAGCGATTGCCAGAATTTAACCCCGGCATAATTAACGGTATTGGCCTGAACCGACAGGTGAACAGGCATATCTGGCCACCGCTCCCGCACCATCATTATCAGCCCAGGATCGGCCATAATCAGGGCGTCCGGTTGCATGGCTATGACCGGTTCCATGTCAGCAATATAAGTATCAACCTTTCGATTATGCGGCATGAGGTTACTGGCTACAAAAAATTTCTTGCCCAGCGCATGGGCATCATCGATTCCCTTTTGTAGATTTTCATTGAGAAAATCATTGTTCCGGGCCCTGAGACTGTAGCGCGGCTGTCCGGCATAAACAGCATCGGCCCCATAACTCAGGGCAAAACGCATATTTTGTAATGTACCGGCAGGGGATAGTAATTCTGGTGATTTTTTATGAGTCATTATCTGGCCTTTAAAGATTGGTGACAGTATAACAAATTCAGGCACATAGGCGGGAATACATAACAATCAGAGGGCTATGCCCTGATCATCACCACTCAACCCTGTTCATCTGCTGGCGGACCAATCCAGAAAAACGGATTATGGGCCACTTCCCACAAGTGACCATCCAGGTCTTTGAAATACCCACTATAACCAC
>CAZYTT010000023.1:0-18817 GCA_964650235.1 uncultured Gammaproteobacteria bacterium
GCGTTGGCTATCGGCGACTAACCGCCCTCGCGTCGCTCTCCGTGGCGGTCAGCGCTTGAGTCTGTCTAAATTAGCTGAATGATAGGGGTAGGTGCCCATGGGTGCCGTGATAAATTTACAGGAGAAGTGATCAGCAGGGTGGATTAATCAACCAATTAAGGGACATGATCCGGGTGTTCATGCAGAGATTATTGCCCTCAGTAACGCTGGCCTTCAAATGAAATATTATCGTCTTTCCAATAGTCGGTTCTTTAACCTTCCTGCCTCGCTATCACCAGTTATAAACCTTGATATGTGAGTTGTAGCCACACCCGCTAAAAATCTGCCTCAAGCGTCAGGCTGACGCGATTGACAGAATCACCATCAATATCGACCCCCTGTGTGCCTCTGATTATTTCATACATTGGTTGCACACTTATATTCTGGGCAATGCTGTAATATAGGCCTACCCCAGCTGTTTTTTTATTACCGTGACTTCCATTGTCAGTATTGCTGGCGGTACCGATCAGATGCAATCGTGAGGTCATACTGTATTCTCCATCCAGCCCCCACCCTTTAGGTTTACTATTGCCAAGATCACCGGCGAATAGATTGATCTGTCCGCTATTGCTGGTTGGTTCATCACCCTGGGCATAGATAAAATAGAGACCTGTCTCACGGTTCAATAACAGTCCCTGGGCCTGAAAGTCCACGAACATTGCGCTAGTATGAATAGCACAGGTTTCTCCTGCTGTGATCTGGCAGCGTGCCGCAAAATCGCCATCTGCCACTGTAGCCCTGGTTGTGCCTCCATGCAGACCTATCCCCAGCCCTAACTCCCAGTTCTCAAGCTGGGGCATATAGGCTGCGCGGAGATAGTGTGACAGGTCTGAATTAACATCCATATTGGTTAGTCCAGCCTCATTACTGTCTGGTGCATAGAGGGCGGCAGTGATAAAGCCAGTGCCAGGCTTGAATCCAAAAATGGTCACACCTGTAGCGGCCTGCGCCAATTCCAGATTGTCGACATTTCCTAACAGTATGTTGCTTGATTGTTCGAAGGGGTTGTGGTTTCTTACTACCCCGGTATTCATGATCTCAAAACCGTATGCAGGCCCCAGCGCATCAGTGGTAAACAATGTTGCCCCCATTCTGCTACCGGCTCCCATCGGTTGGGAAAAAATAAGTTTTGTACCCAGAAGTGGTCCACCCCATTCGACAATTCCACCAATGCCGTCGCCCAGACGACCACCGACGAAGATTGAACCCTCCTGCGGTAATGCCAGATTACCGCCCCGGTCTACACTGGCATCACTGGTTTGAGTGTATTTGGAGCGGGTAAAGAAGGTGGCATTCAGTGCAGCAGGGATGCTGAGGTTATCGTCTTCAATGGTTGTCTGGGTTGTAAGAGACAATCCGTTGGCCTTAAATATTCGGCCAAACTGTTTGAGTTTAGGGAAATGCTGGAAATGACACATATTACAGGCATTCTGTGTCTGACGTGCGAAGATTGGCAAGGCCTGGGCCGGTGATATATAAAAGGTTGAAATAAGTATGATAAATAGACAGGCTGATGTTCCAATAGACTTGGTAAGTATATTCCTTTTCATAGCTATTATCCTTAATAGGGAGTGCTATCCTGCACCTCTAAGCCCTTGATCGGCCTAGATGAAAATACCTTTAATCAATGTGGAAATAGGGTGGTTGAATTATTGCTTTAACTTTTGATCGGGTTGCCGATTTCAGGCACAAAAAGTCTCGAATCAGGCTATGAATTAACCGGGTCATTCATCATTGGCACAAGGATTACGACATCGCTACAATAGCGAAAGCTCATTACGACAGTCCTGGTATTGGCTAAAGCAGATCCAGTTTTGTCACCTTGAACAGGAATAAAAAATCCCAATTCAATCGGGTTAATCAGGTCAATATGGACTACTGGTATAGTGAAAAATTGCTTTCCTGACAATGATATACAGTTTATGACTCATGCTATGGGGCTGGCGACTTATGCAGCTCAGCAGGGTGAAGTCCCTGTAGGTGCTGTGTTAGTGAAAAAGGGTGAAATAGTCGGGGAGGGCTGGAATTACCCCATCAAGAGTCATGACCCCAGTGCCCATGCTGAGATAATTGCTCTGCGTGATGGTGCCCTGAAACTGAAGAATTATCGTCTCCTGGATACAACCCTGTATGTCACCCTTGAACCCTGTTTGATGTGTGCTGGCGCCATTGTCCATGCCCGAATAAAACGACTCGTCATTGGTGCGTTTGATCCCAAGAGTGGGGCGGCAGGTAGTGTCTTTGATGTGTTTGCTTCACCCCAGCTTAATCATCGAGTTGATGTGGATGTTGGCTGCCTGGCTCAGGAATGCGGTGATAAACTACGTGATTTTTTTCGAACCCGCCGCTAATGAATAGCGCGGGATTAATTGGTGGCGATGATATGTAAAGTGTAGCTATGCTGAAAGGTGTTTACTGTCCCAAACAGGTTAAAATCACAGTGCCAGTCAGCGTCCAAAACGGGTTCTTCGGGGAGAAGTGCATCAAATTCATAATCAAAAAATTGGTGTCGAATATTTTGTTTGTGGTCATATGATTGCTCTGAAAATAATTTCTTATCGTTGGCATTGTTATCGGTTCTCGTCATAATTTAGTAGAAAAAAATTATGGTTAATGACAGCTGAATAGTTGATTAAGGCTCCTGTATAAGCCTGGTTTTGATAAACTATACCTTTTGTTACATGAAGCAGGTATCTATATGAGCCGTACCACTTATGACAATATTTATGCTACCGCATTGCATAAAATTGTTGATTTTAAATTTGATGAGGCCGTAGTTGGTGTATTCCCGGATATGATTCAGCGATCAGTGCCGGGTTACAGTACCGTTATATCCATGATTGGTACCCTAGCTGCTGAATATGCACGAAAGGGCAGTAACTGCTATGACCTTGGCTGTTCGGTAGGCGCAGCAAGTCTAGCTATGTTGAAACAGATTAACTCCGATGACTGCACTATCGTTGCCATTGATAATTCCCCGGCAATGATTGAGCAGTGTCAACAAAACATAGTAACGAGTGGTGAGGGTGAATCTGCCGAGATTAAATTTATCTGTGATGACCTAGGGGCAGTGGCCATTGACAACGCTAGCGTAGTAGTGTTGAGCTATACCCTGCAGTTTATTCCCCCAGAGCATCGATATGCAATAATTGAAAAAATCTATAATGGTCTGCGTCCAGGGGGCGTATTATTGCTATCTGAAAAAATTCGCTTCGCCGATGATAAAATTGATCAGGCCATGATTGATCTACACCACGCCTTCAAGCGTACCAACGGGTATAGTGACCTTGAGATTAGTCAGAAGCGTACAGCACTGGAAAATGTATTAATTCCCGAGACTATACCTGTTCATATGGAACGCCTGCATCAGGCAGGTTTCCAGCAACCACAAGTATGGTTCCAGTGCCTAAACTTTATCTCAATTCTAGCTGTTAAATATACATGATTGACTATCGGATATTTCATCAGGCACTCAGTGCTACGCCTATTGAACCCTGGGCAGACCAGTTATTAGAATTAGCCGAGATCGCTCTGCATGATCGGCGCCATGGTAAAATGTCGGAATGGTTGTCCTGGCTGGATGAATTGCCTGATATTGTGGCTGCTGAATTAAGCCTCAATAGTGACACTGTCAACATCGGTTTACCGAGTGTGTTGGGCGTTGATATATGTGTTGGACTTGAGAGCAGTCTGCGAAAATTTCATCCCTGGCGTAAAGGGCCTTTTGCTGTTTTTGGTGTCGATATAGATACTGAATGGCGATCCGACTGGAAATGGTCCCGTATTAAAAATCATATTCAGCCACTCCAGCAACGTAATGTACTCGATGTTGGCTGCGGTAGTGGCTACCATCTCTTTCGCATGCTTGGCGAAGGTGCAAGTCTTGCTGTGGGCATTGATCCAACAATGCTCTATGTTATGCAGTTTTATGCATTGAAACATTTTATTCATGATGCCAATGTCCATGTCTTACCATTGCGGATCGAACAGTTACCCACTTCAATGCAGAGTTTTGATACAGCTTTTTCTATGGGGGTGCTCTATCATTGTCGGTCACCTATAGATCATCTAATTGAGCTTAAGGGAGCGTTGCGCTCGGGTGGTGAGCTCGTCCTGGAGACCCTGGTTGTCAATGGTGGCAAGGAGCAGGTGCTTGTCCCAGCTGGTCGTTATGCCAAGATGCGAAACGTCTGGTTTATTCCCAGTACAGCGGCATTAACTGTATGGTTACAACGGGCAGGTTTTGAGGATGTTCGAGTGGTCGATGTAACGAAAACCAGTCTGGATGAGCAACGAAAAACTTCATGGATGGAATTTGAGTCATTAGCAGATTTTCTTGATGCCAATGATCGATCAAGGACGATAGAAGGATACCCGGCACCGATACGTGCAACCCTCTGTGCAATTGCACCTTAATCAGTATTACTTGCTAATGGCTGATTGTCTGATTGCGGACCGGCAGTAATAATAAGCCGATCTTCCTCGTCCACCGAGATAACAACCCGTTTTTCCTGTTGGCAAGTCTTAAGGGCCTCGGTTTCGAGTTTAAAATAGTCCGATTGATCTTCAAGACTGATCTGTTTGAGTGACGAGCGCCGGTTTTTGTTTCGAAAGCGCATCATATTGTAGACTGACCATGCCACCAGGGTTAGAGCGCTCAGGGTGATAATCGTACCGTACCAGCTAATCTCAGATATCAGGCCATCAATACCACCCAAAATTATCATATGCTCATAAAAGAAATCGATACCGAGTAACCAGGCAATCAGACTGACTAACGGTAACCATATATAAAACCAGATTACCCAGAAAAAAAATGTCAGCATAGAAAAAAATATTTTTTTCTGGGGTGATTGTAATTCAGGTTTATCGATAATGAGTGGATTAGTCATCTGTCAGCCCCCGGTCTGGACTAATCCAAGTTTCATATTTCTGGTGTTTTTTAAACAGAGCTCGAGGAACCGCAACTATGGTGGTGAGGACATTAATTATCCAGTAGGCTATTGGATACCAGATCATCCAGTAATAATATTTACCAATTCCTCGCTCAACATGTGAGTCAATGAACATACTGACCGCAAACTGAATCAGGCAGGTTATGCCGAGTAATACGCCATTCCAGCCCGGTAGTAATGAAGAAATATATAAGGATTCGGGCATGATAAAAAACTGGTTGAGTAACCAGAGGATGATAATTAACCCCATTATGTAGGCCCAAATCACGCTGACAATGTATTCAAGATAGACCCCCCACATGCGCCGGGTATGCCAGTGTTTTAAATAAGGCAGGTAGCGAATCAGGGCCTCCATTCCACCCTGTGCCCAGCGGGTTCGTTGAGACCATAGGCCTGCCAAGGTCTCCGGCATTAATATCCAGCACAGGGCATTGGGTTCATAGCGAATATCCCAGTGGTTAAGTTGTAATTTCCAGCTGATATCAATGTCATCGGTAACGGTATCGGTATGCCAGTATCCGACATGATGCAGTGCTGATTTGCGAAAGGCCGTAACCACACCGGAGACGGTGAAGATACGACCATAGATACGTTGGGCACGCTTGATAATACCAATAATGGCAGAGAACTCGCCTACCTGTATTTTTCCTAGCAGAGTAGAGCGATTACGTATACGGGGATTGCCGGTTACGGCGCCCACTCTGGGGCTTTGGTTAAAGTGTTGAACCAGCCAGCGACCAGCCAGCGGGTCTAAGACGGCATCGCTATCAATACAGATGAGGTACTCATGTCGGGCGGCCATTGAACCGAGGCGCATGGCCATCGCCTTGCCCTGATTGTGTTCCATATGAACGACACGAAGTTGCTCATATTCTATGGCCAGTTGATCAAGTATGTCACCCGTATGATCCTGACTGCCATCATTGATTGCCAGAATCTCGAATTCAGGATACTCCTGCTGGCTGAGGAATTTAATAGTTTCACGAATATGGGCTGCCTCGTTATAACAGGGGATAATGTAAGTTATTGGTGGATAATTTCTGAGCATTACTTCTGTGCTGGTGTAAACAGGGAGTATATTGTTTTCCCAGTGAAAGCGATAATAGATGGCGCCGAGCATCCAGACATAAGCCATAAATAATGGGTAATAGAACTCAAAATAGAGCAGATTTTCCTTGATGTCAGAAAGCCAGGCCATTGCTAGTGATCTATCTCGGGTCTGTCATAGGGGAACGTGCGTAAAGACATCGTTTGATAGAGTGTGTCGATATCGGGTTGATTGTTGATAAGGTTGTCAGGGTAATAGCCGTAATTCATTACCCCAAGGCCCTGTAATTGTGCAGTCTGTCGGGCCAGGGTTTCACTGGCAACAGGGGTGGCGGAGCGCCAGTCTTTAGCCTGCAGTTCGAATACTGTCTTTTTCAGGGCGCCTGGTATTTTGGCTACCTGATCGACCAGTGAGCTTAACCATTGGTCCGGATCCTGGGCACCTTCCAGAAGGGGCATTGCCATAATCGCGGTATAGTCATAATTGTCGAGAAAGGTGGGTAAGGACTGGGCATACCACTCTTCGCTTCTGGGGTTAAGAACCGGTTGGGCATAAAGATTACGGGCGGTTTTTATTGCTGGTCGATAGTGTCGGACCTGGTCGCTTAATTGATGGGTGAAGTCGATGAGCCACTGGGTCTTGAGTGCAGTCCAGCGCTGAAATTCCTCAGGGTCAGAGCGAATGTCGGTCAGCGAGCCTGGTAGGCCCCATTGTTTTGTATAGACCGATATTGCAGCTGGGCTGGCATCTTCAAAATCAGATAATACCGCATCATCGTGAAACAGCAGGCCATCTATTGCTACATATTTGGCCAGATCCTCATAGATATCACCGATGTATTGTTGCACATTGGTATCAAATGGGCTCAGACGATAATAACTATTATCCATACCGACATCGATATTGGGCTGGACGAGTCGCCCTGTTAGTGGGTGATCAATTGGTGGTCTGTAGGCCAGTACGGGTAACCAGGCATAGACCCTGACACTTAATTTGCTCCGCAACGTGTTGGCTACCTGGCCAAACAGATCGTGTTTTACTGGTAAGTGACGATTTGGGAAATACAGTGATTCAGCAACACCATTGCCATCATCATCAACAAAGGCCTGGAGGTAGATAGTATTCACGTCCAGTCTGGCCAGACGACTGACGAGCCTGTTCAGGTTTTGTTGTTGTTGCAATGGATTTTGATCATAGACCATGTCCAGATCAACATGCACAACACGTTGGGGTGTATACCACTGACGGTGGTGAATGGCAGAGACCATATTGCCCAGTGAGGAATTATGCTTCAGGTAGAGTCGCTTAAGGTGAGTTAGATCAGCTGTGGTATTAGTCCCCTCATCCAGAGACATCGTTATATCCATACCCAGTTGTATGGCTATCGAGATGGTTTCCTGATTATAGCTACCATAGGGCCAGATGATGGCTCGTGGTCTATTGCCAGTGTGTTTCATAATCAGATTCATGCTCATACTCAGATCAGCATGTATTCGCTCTCTATATTGTTCATCATTTTCATACATCTCATTGTTTTCGTTGTATATTCTATTTGTTGCGGCAGGCAGCATATTTCCTTGAGGACTGGCCCTGTGGCCATGATGAAGATCATGGCTGTGGGAAGCGATTTCAACCAGACCGGAATCAATCATCTCATTGACCTGTTGCCATGACATTAGCTGCTTTCTGGCCATAGGTTGGCTACCATACTGAAAAGTACGGTTGAACGGGGTCTCCATCCATTGAGTAACCAGGCCTACAACTGCCGGGTAGTTATAGGCCTTAAGTAGGGGGAAGGCACGGGTATAGGTGCTGAGGTAACCATCATCAAAGGTAAGCAGTACAGCTTTATCGGGCAAGACCGCTTGACCACGTTTGGCTGCACGAATGTCATCGAGGCTGATGATGTTGTAGTTATGCGCCTTTAACCAGTCGAATTGACGAATAAGCTCATAACTGCTGAGAGTCACGGCATCACTCACACGTTGTTCTGCAGGGTTGTCCTGGATATCGTGATAGCACAGGACTATATACTGATTACTATTGCCCAGCGCCGTTTGAGGAAGCCCTAGGGACAGAAATAAGATAATGAATATGGCTGGGAGTGTTTTTAAATTGTCCATGTCTAAAAGCGCCAGTTCAGTCGTAAGGTTAACCAGTTGCCAAATTCTATCTGGCCATCGAAACTACGTTGGGATCTGCCCAGACCATAGACCAGTTCGGTGCTTTCAAATACATTCCATTGTTGCTCATAACTGATAGACCAGACACCCTTGCTGGAAAAGCCAGATTGATTGTATCGACCGATAGAGGTGGCCAGTCTGTGACGCAGGGAATCACTGTAAAACCGATATTGAAGCCATTCATTCACAATTGTTAATTCGAGTGATTGATCGCTGAGTGGATTGAAATAGGGCGCTGCCAGACGGGTATTGCTGGAACCATAATAGCCTGCTCGTGCCTGCAAGAAATAATGGGGCTTGGCAATGACGCGTTTCTGGATGCTGATAGCACTGTTCTTGCGGATATTATTATCGCTAAACTTCAGCCGTTTATAGCTCGCATCGAGGCGGAGAGATTCATCATGCAGATAGCCTGTCTCTACGCCCAGACTAGAACCGGTTGTATTCTCGTTATAGCGACCCCGTAGTGGGATAGAGTAGTCATTAGAGTCGGCCTGTGCACCAATGACCCAGTGATCAATCGGTGTCCAGTAGCCGGCCAGGGACAGGCCCTGACCGGCATCCCTGTTACTGTGCAATTCAGATATGACCCGCAGATCCTGGCGGCGGTATTCGAGGCCGATGCCCAGGCGGTGGTAGTGGGCGTAGCCCTCAGGAATCCTGGATTGGGCATTGTAGCTATGAAAAAATTGGCGATATGCAAAGTAATAGGGCTGAGTATACAGGTGGCTATCGATAACCAGGTCTCTATTGTCATCAACGGTGCTGGTGCTGGTGCCACTATGTATATCGACGTTGAGCTCGCGACGATTATGATGCTGCCAGGTCCTGATAGGTCTGGCCAGTCGCGACTGGAGACTGAATAACTGGGCCATTTCACCCAGGTGCTGATAGGCGCCAGGGTAATCCATCATCGCCATTTTGAGGTCAAAGCGGCTGGCTGCGGCATCGAAATATAGTGGTTCCTGTGCGGCGATTAGTTTCAGGCTGTTGAGTGCCTGGTGAGGTCTGTTACGCCAGTATTGTAGCGTGGCCCTAGCCTGTTGCAGGTCGAGATTAAAAGGGGCCTTGTTATACAGTGGAATAATCCTGGTTTCCGCCAAATCAGGTCGTTCGGCATAGGCCCGAATCATTGCTGCCGCTATATCGGCCTGTAACTTGCGGTTATTGCTTATACAATGGTCGGGAGAGCTACAGGTCCAGGCTGGCTCTGCAGTCGCTATTTGATCAATTAATACCATTGCCTGATCGAACTCTTCCAGATCTATTAGACAATAGAACAGGGATATACGGATAAAATAATCATCAGGCTGCGATTGCAGAATTTTTTCATAGAGGGCCCTAGCATGATCGGGTTCCTGTAAGGCGTGATAGGCACCGGCAATATTGGTCAGGGCATAGTTCGGGATTGCTACAGCATGATCTTTTAGCTGTTGATAGATATCAATGATCTCGTTGTACTGGCCGCGCTCATAGAGTGCCGCTATCAGGTCAAGTCTAGCCCTTACGGTGGGATTATTGGTTGCGTAACCATGGGCGTCATAGGTTGCTAATTGTGTTCTTAGGAGGCTAATAGCCCTGTCGATCTCGACGTAGGGGATTTCATGTTGCTGGTCAGAGAACTGCGACCAGGCAATATGCGTGGTAATGAGATTGCCATCTAGCAGGTCTTGTTCATCCTGACTAAACGCCTGGGGTTGCTCGGCAATCAGGTCACGTTTCAGGTCGTTGGCAAGATGAATAGCGCCTATTTCACTTAATAACAATACCTGTTGCCGGCGTATCGCTGGGTTATCAGTGAGCATGGTTAGTTTGTTCAGAACCATGAGTCGTGCAAAAGGTGCATTTTCATGCTGGAGGTATTCGCTGAGGGTGGTCAGACGGGAGATAAAGACCTTATTGTTCGGGTACTGCACACCAAGTATCTTCAATGCTGTTTCCTGCTTGCCGGCGACAATGAGTCGGCTGGTCAGCCGTTTGTAGTAGGTGTCTTTTTCAGGATCTGATAGTTTCAGTCTAGCTATGATTATCTGACTGAGATCCACATCAAGTTGATCTATGGCGGCATCAGCGATACTTTGCAGTACATAGTCTGGGGTATCATTGATATCAAGTCGGGCGGCAAGGCCTAGCGCCAGTTGATACTGTTCAGCCCAGCATAATACGGTAATGTAGTCGAAGAGGTATTGGCTGTTATCGCTATAGGACTCGGTGAGTAATTTTAAGATGGGCAGGGCAGTGTTAAAATCACCACTACGGGCAGCCGCTATTGCCTGATCGAATTTTTTCGCGTCGTCATTGATCGCAGAATAGACGGTGAGAGGGATTGCTAAGGCGCACAGGATAAATATGATGCCTGCCAAGCGGGAAATGCTGTATGAATGCCTGTTCACCTTATGGGTCTACCTTATTTATAGGTGAATTTTTATGGTATTAATGCTGAATTAAAATACGGAGTTTAATGATAATTGATTGTCAGCATTATTTTTCACTAATATTGTTGTCGGCACAGGTTCCCGATTCTCCATATGCCAGACCAGCATATCGAAATAATTTCTAATGTTTTCAACATAGCGCACCGCCTCCATACCCCGAGCATAACCATGGCGAGTCTGTTTGTACCAGCGTTTTTGCATAAGTAGTGGCAGGTTTTCGCTGACATCCATCCATTTATTGGGGTTGCCACCCAGTCGTCTGGTAATAATGCGGGCATCGTTGACATGTCCAAACCCCAGATTGTAAGAGGCGAGGGCAAACCAGATGCGGTCAGGTCCGATAATCTCACTGGGGATGCGTCGTTTCAATTTAGTAAAATAACGTGCCCCCCCCAGGATACTGTTCTGGGGCTGAATACGATTGGTGATCCCCATATCAGCAGCTGTCCTGCGGGTTAACATCATGATGCCGCGGACGCCTGTGGGTGATTTGGCCTTTGGGTTCCAGTGGGATTCCTGGTAGCCAATGGCTGCTAATAGACGCCAGTCTTCGCCATAAGTCTCAGCAGCCTTTTTAAAATAATTTTCAAATTGAGACAGGCGGCGTTCCATGTGACGCATGAACACGCGGGTATCCACATAGTCAAAATCACCGATATGGCCATAGTGTCGATCCAGTAGCAGAGCCAGTTCACCTGAGGCCTTGATTTGATCAAAGAACTTGATGGACTCACGATAAAGGCTGTAGTCATCGTCTCTGGGGAAGGCCCAGGCCAGTGACTCTGGCCCGGTAAGATCAAAGGCAATATTGAGTTCCGGATAATAGCGCCGGCTGATCTCAATCTGGTTTGAGTCGGCAACGGTAAAATCCAGCTCTTTTTGCCAGACCAAAGCCAGCATGGCGTCGATATTTGATTGATAATTGGATTCCCAGTGCAGATTAGGGTGGGTAATGGAGAGCGATTCCAGTGTCTCGGCGTGACTACTGCCACTAACCACTTCAATATAACCATCAATATCATCAATACTTCTGGGCGCGGTGTTATGGTTATTGCGGTAGATTAACTGTTGAGTGACTTGTTGATAGCTCGGACCAAAGCGGACGAGCTGTTGACGTTTCGGTGTGACTGTTAATCCAGCAGCGGCTATATCGGCCTCTTTATTCTGTAATGCCGGGATGATTTTAGTGAAATTGTCAGCGACGACAACCTTGAGTTTGACGCCAAGGTGTTCAGCAAACTTTTTGGCCAGGTCGTATTCGAAACCAGTCTTTCCTTCTGCGCCTTCATAATAGGTCGTTGGACTTAGATAGGTGACGATTACTAATTCACCTTTTTGTTTGATCTGATTTAATTTGGTCGGCTGTCTGACATAGCCGGTTAACAACAGGACGGCTATGAGTGCGGTCAAGGCGACAGTCCACGACAGGAATGGATGTGTAGATTTACCCATAAACGTAAGCCACTTGCGTAATTAATTATGTCGGCAGCCAGTTGCAGTGAGTGTCAGGTACACCCTGCCGCATGTCTTCGAGATATTGAATCGGTACCCCACGTACCGATTCAAATTGGCTGTTAAAAACGAACAGGTGAATTGTAACAGATTGACCGAAAATTTTCACCTAAAGCTTGAGTTAAACAGGAAGAAGTTAGTATAACTTATTGAATATATAAAAAATAATATATCAAGTTAATTGCTTCAGTCGTTCTAGATAAGCCGCCTCATCGGGTGCGTTTTGATCTCGCTGGGCAATCCACAGTGTCTCTGCCAGGCATTCCATCATCTGATGTTCAGCCACATGGCTGCTGTTATGATGCTGACTTAAACGCAGCCATACCTCATTAATCCCTGTGGGGCGTTGCTGACCTAATTGTTCCTGGATAGCCAAATGCATCCCCATGTGTAGAAATGGATTGCTCTGTCCCGATTCGGGTACATATTCCAGTTCGGTAGCCATTCCAGGGTCTTCCAGTATAGAGTGATATTCTGGGTGAGCCTGGATGACACTGACGATCAGTTTTTCCAGTGGTTCGAGAGTGGCTTCACTGCCAGCCCTCGCTTTTTTCCAGGCCTGAATATAATAGTTTCGGAGCTGATTTCGATCTTGGCTAAACACGACAGTGTCCTTTAGTTAACCCTTAACACGTTAAGGAATAAGTAGGGGCTTTAGAGGCCCGCTAGTCTATACATTTGTTTCGATACTCACACAGGTCTTCAATAATACACGAACCACATCGGGGGTTGCGGGCAATGCAGGTATACCGTCCATGGAGGATAAGCCAGTGATGGGCGTTGTAGAGAAATTCAGTCGGAATTACCTTGAGTAACTTTTTCTCCACGGCGAGGACAGTTTTCCCGGGGGCCAGTCCTGTCCTGTTGGCAACCCGATAGATATGGGTGTCTACAGCCATTGTCGCTTCGTCAAAGGCGGTGTTGAGTATCACATTTGCCGTCTTTCTACCGACACCGGGAAGGGCCTCAAGCTCTGCCCGTGTCCTGGGGACCTCACTGTTGTGTTGTTCGATCAACATTTGGCAGGTCTTGATGATATTTTGGGCCTTGCTGTTATACAGGCCAATAGTCTTGATATAGTTTTTTAGACCGTCTATACCCAGCTTGGCGATTGCCGCCGGGGTATTAGCGACAGGAAATAGTTTGGTAGTGGCTTTATTGACACCCTTGTCCGTCGCTTGGGCAGAGAGGATAACCGCAATCAGGAGTTCAAAAGGGGTGGTGTAAATAAGTTCGGTGGTCGGGTGTGGGTTGTCCTGCTGCAGGCGGGTAAAAATAGCTGTTCTTTTGGCGGCGTTCATCGTGATCTAGTCGGTGTGACGTTGGTTGGCGGTGAAGGGATGAGTGAAAGTATTATTCATTAAACTATTGGGCGAGACTGCATTCTGTCATCTCCCGGTAATTTGTACGGCTGGGTCGCATCTAAATAAAAGCGCTTAAGATGGTGTCAGATGTCATTGCCACAGAGGCGGTTATGACAGGGTAACAGGTTCAGTGTTGAGCTCAATCGGTTTGGCTACACGTTGTTGACGGCGCTGATCGATCATATTTTTGAGGGCAATTAAAAAGCCAAGGCCAATGAAGGCGCCAGGGGGGAGTATGGCCAGTAGCAGGCCGCGATAGTCATCTATCAGGGTAATGGTCAACCCGTCAGCGATTCCACCAAACATCAGATGGGCATTGGCCAGAATGGTGCCCTGGCCCAGTGCTTCGCGCAGACACCCTAGTGTTACCAGCACCAGGGTAAAGCCTAGTCCCATCATCAGACCATCAAATAAAGCCGGTAAGGGTGAGTTCTTGGCCGCAAAGGCCTCTGCGCGGGCGATGATGGCGCAATTGGTTACAATAAGTGGAATAAATATGCCAAGGATTTTGTAGAGATCATAAAAGAAGGCATTCATTACCAGTTCAATTGCCGTCACAAACGAGGCAATGATCAGCACAAAGACCGGTATCCTGATCTCCGGGCGGATGATATTTCGGATTAAGGATACTGTGACATTGGATAGTACCAGTGTCAGCATGGTAGCGATGCCTAATCCCAGTCCATTGACGACGGTGTTGGTTACGGCCAGTAAGGGACAGAGGCCCAGGATCTGGACCAATGCCGGGTTGTTGGTCCACAGACCATTGCTGGCTATTTGCAGATAATCAGTTTTCATCGGCGGCTGATCCTTGTTGTGCTATTGGCGTCAGTAATTTATCCTGGTGCTGGTCAAAGTACTGAAGTGATTTGTGGACAGCCTTAACAACGGCTCGGGGGGTAATGGTTGCACCAGTGAACTGGTCAAAAATACCACCATCTTTTTCTACCCGCCATCCCAGGCTACCAGGATTGTCTAATGAGTAGCCATTAAAATTATCGATCCAGTTAGACCGGTTACGATCAATACTGTCACCAAGTCCTGGTGTCTCTTTATGATTAAGAACCCTGACACCTAGGAGTAACCCGAATTCATCGATGGCAACCAGTAATTTGATATCACCGTTATAACCGTCAGGAGCCGTAACAGCAAGAATGACAGCAACCGGGTGCCCGTATTTCGTTGCCTGATAACCGACTACTGGTTTTTTGCTGCCGAGTAGCTCAGTATCTTGCAGATCAAGCGTCGCCTCATCTAGTTCATTATCGTGCAGATCCAGTGGCACCAGTTCATGCAGACTGGCCAATAGGGCCTGGCGCTCATTGTCGGTTATCCGCTGTTCAGTATTGGTAAAGGTCATTGCGACCAGACCGGTTCCTATGATAGCGAACAGGCTAAGGAAGGCCGCCGTTATTAACATGTGACGCATTAACATTGGTTTAGTTCCGATGTCCGAAAACGCGCGGTTTGAAAAAGTGATCAATGACGGGCACGACCATGTTCATGATCAGTACGGCAAAGGCAACACTGTCTGGGTAGCCCCCCCAGGTGCGAATGACATAGATTAATACTCCGATACTGGCACCATAGACCAGTCGACCGCGGGGGGTAGCCGCCGCCGTGACCGGGTCGGTAGCAATAAAAAAAGCGCCGAGGAAGGTCGCGCCACTAAAAAGATGGAAAAATGGTGAGGCATTGTGTTCGGCATTGAACAGGAAAAACAGGCCAGAGGTAACGGCAAGTGCGCCAAGTAGTGCAACTGGGATATGCCAGCTAATGATACGTTTGTAGATTAACACCAGACCACCGAGTAAAAAGGCCGCATTAATCCACTCCCAGCCCTTACCGCCGACGGCACCAAATATAGGCGTTACGCTAAGTAGTCGACTGGTCTCGGCATCCAGGCCTAACTGGGCGCGGATCTCAGTAAGCGTATTGCCCATCCCGAGATGGGTCTTCATGGTATCCAGTGGGGTTGCCTCTGTTAAGGCGTCGAAGGTAACCCCCAGAGGTAACTGACTGGTGAAGATGTAGATAAAGGTCTCTTTAAAATTGAGGTTGACCTCGCTCAGGGCCACCAGGCTTGACCAGCTTGTCATCTCTCGCGGGAAAGACACCAGTAACATGACATACCCTACCATTGCTGGATTAAATGGGTTGTACCCCAGGCCACCATAGAGGTGTTTGGCGATAACGATAGCAAAACAGACACCGATTGCCGTTACCCACCAGGGTGCCAGAGGCGGAATTGTCATCGCGATGAGTAAGGCCGTGACGATGGCGCTGCCATCACTCAGGAAGGGCTTTACCGGGCGCTGACGCAATTTCAATACCAGGGCCTCAGTCACAAGTGCAGTAGTGACCGCAATGCAGATATTGAATAACAGACTCCAGCCGAAAAACCAGACATAGGCTGCACTGCCAGGTATCAGGGCAATCAGGACCCACAGCATAACCCATGAGACACTGCTGGGCCCGAGGTGGTGTGGAGATGTACCTTGTTGTAATTCCATAATTATCAGCAGAGCGCCATTTTTTTATTGGGGTGTGGAAGGATCATTTTTTTCAGCTGTCTCATTTGATTGCCATTTTTCCGCATTTTGCATGGCCTGATCGCGCCGTTCCTGGGCACGTTCCATGGCGGCCTTGATCTCGGCCTGTTTGTCATCGCGATTTTTTGTTACGGCCTGTTTTGCCTTCCGTTTGGCACCATGTTCGGCCTTGCGTCGGGCAATCCGTTCTTCCCTGAATTCAAAACGATTCCTGGCATGTTCCGATTTTTCGCGCTCACGTTCACGGATCCAGATTTCGCCCTTGGCATAGCGATAATATTGTACCAGTGGAATATTGCTGGGACAGACATAGGAACAGCAACCACACTCGATACAGTCAAACAGATCATGTTCCTGGGCCTTGTCGAGTTCATCGCTGCGGGTAAACCAGTAGAGCTGCTGGGGTAACAGGCTGACAGGGCAGGCATCCATGCAGGCACCACAACGGATACAGGGTAGTACCGGTTTCTGTTCCGGCATCTGTTCTCGATGATAGGTGAGTATGCAATTGGTGGTCTTGATGATCGGTAGCGTGGTGCTGTGCAAGGCAAAGCCCATCATCGGTCCACCCATAATCAGGCGACCCAGTTGTTCCGGTTGGCCATTACACTGGCGTACCAGTTCTGCCATCGGTGTACCCAGCAGGGCTTCAAGGTTTTTGGGATTGCTGACGCCGTTGCCACTGATGGTAACAATCCGGGAGATCAGGGGTTCACCAAAATGGATAGAGCGGTAAATAGCCGCGCTGGTACCAACATTTATACTGACAACGCCAATCTGTAATGAGAGTCCGTTGCTAGGGACCTCCTTCCCAGTCAGTACCTTGATTAACTGTTTTTCACTACCCTGAGGGTATAGTGTTGGAACAGCAACAACCTCTATAATGTCATAGTGTCTGGCAGCCATCTGCACCGCGGTAATGGCATCAGGTTTGTTATCTTCAATCGCAATAATACAGCTCTCGGCCTGGAGCGCATGTCGCGCTATTAACAGACCGCCGACGACCTGTTCGGCACGTTCCCGCATCAGCATATCATCGCAGGTGATATAGGGTTCACATTCAACACCGTTGAGAATCAGGGTCTTGATGACCTTGTCGTGGCCCGGGTTGAGTTTGATATAGGATGGAAATCCTGCCCCCCCCAGTCCGACAATCCCGGCCTCACGGATCAGATTGCGTAATGCGCTGGGTGATAACTCCTGGTAATCAGCTATACCCAGACGTTCACCCCAGCTGTCCTCACCATCGCTTTCAATAACGATACAGTCAGCAGATAGTCCGGAAGGGTGCGGGATTGGAAATGAACCAATGGCTGTAATAGTACCCGAGGTCGGTGCATGGACGGCAGCGCTAACATAACCGTTAGCGCGAGCAATGAGCTGTCCCTTTAATACTGAGTCACCGACCTGTACCAGAGGGTCTGCTGGCTCACCAATATGCTGATGCAGTGGCAAGGTCAGTCGAGTCGGGATATCTGCCGGTCTGATCGGGTGACCTGATGATTCAGATTTGTGTTGAGGCGGGTGAACGCCTCCATTAAATTTCCACAGCCGACGACTCACTTTGTGGTCCCCTGCTGAGGATGCGACCATTTCCAGGTCAAAATATCCTGTTCAATCGGGACCATGTCGATACAGTCAACCGGGCACGGGGGGAGGCACAATTCACAGCCGGTACATTCGTCCGCAATGACGGTATGCATCTGTTTGGCGGCCCCCAGAATGGCATCGACAGGACATGCCTGGATACATAAAGTGCAACCAATACAGGTCTGTTCGTCAATCACCGCCAGCATCTTGGGCTTGATCTGGCCATTTTCCGGGTTCAGCGGTTTCGGCTCCCGGTCGAGCAGATCAGCTAGGGCATGTATTGTTGTTTCACCACCCGGTGGACATTGATTTATATCGGCCTCTTCATTGGCAATAGCCGTTGCATAAGGTTTGCAACCGGGAAATCCGCATTGACCGCACTGTGTCTGCGGTAGCATGGCATCAATCTTATCAACCAGCGGATCGCCCTCGACCTTGAAACGGACTGCAGCAAAACCCAGCAGCAGGCCCAGAGCCAGAGCGAGCAAACTTAATGCCATTATTGCTGACAGCATAACGAGAAGTTAACCCTTGACCAGGCCGGAAAAGCCCATGAAGGCCATAGACATTAAACCAGCCGTTATGAGGGCTATCGGTGGCCCGCGAAAGGCTAGGGGTACATCGGCAGCAGTAATACGTTCGCGCATGGCTGCAAATAAGATCAAAACCATTGAAAAGCCGATCGATGCACCGAAGCCATAGAGTGCCGACTGGAGGAAATTATAATCATGTTGTACATTCAATAAGGCGACGCCGAGTACTGCACAGTTGGTTGTTATCAGCGGCAGAAATATGCCCAGGACCTGATAGAGCAGGGGGCTGGTCTTCTGGATAACCATTTCGGTAAATTGAACCACCGCGGCAATGACGAGGATAAAGCTGATTGTGCGGAGGTAATCCAGACCCAGCGGGACCAGCAGATAACTGTTTACTAGATAGCTGCAGACAGATGAAAGTGTCAACACAAAGGTTGTAGCCAGGGCCATGCCAGTGGCTGTCTCCAGTTTTCGGGAAACACCCATAAATGGGCAAAGGCCCAAAAATTTCGTTAAGACAAAATTATTGACGAGCACTGTACTGATTAATATGAGAATGTATTCAGTCATCGCTGTGGTGATTTCCCTGTGTCGATCTTATTA
>CAZYTT010000023.1:18917-22922 GCA_964650235.1 uncultured Gammaproteobacteria bacterium
TTAGAGTCGAACAATTTGTAAAGTTCAGCCTTCTCTAGCAATAAATTGACGCTATTATTTAATTCGCATTCCGGGCTCTGCACCCTGGTCAGGGGACAGAATCCACAGATCCTTTCCTCCAGGCCCGGCGGCCAGGACCATACCTTCGGATAACCCAAAGCGCATTTTTCTGGGTGCCAGATTGGCGACCATGACGGTGAGTCGACCGATGAGATCTTCGGGGTCGTATTTCGACTTAATGCCGGCAAAGACATTACGGGTCGAATCTTCACCAATATCCAGGGTCAGTTGTAATAATTTATCGGCACCCTCGACATGTTCGGCATTAACAATTCGAGCGATGCGCAAATCAACCCTGGCAAAATCATCGATAGTGATAGTGTGTGATTCTTTCTCGTTCATAGTGTCCTTCATCGGTTTTTTCTGTTTGGCATTGTTGGTGGTCTGAACCTGTTTATTGGCATCCAGCATGGCAGTGATCTTGTCATCTTCTATACGCTGAGCCAAGTGTTGGTATTTGTTAATAGTATGGTCCAGGATGGTTGTCTTGCTATCGGACCACGTGAGTGGGGCGATATTGAGAAAGGCCTCGACCTTTTCAGCCAGGATGGGCAACACCGGTTTCAGATAAAGCGTCAGTAAACGGAAGCCATTAATACAACTGGTGCAGATCTGATGTAACTTTAGTTCTTCCCCTTCCTGTTTAGCGATTTTCCAGGGCTTGTGATTATTGACATATTCATTGACTTGGTCGGCTAGGTCCATAATCTCGCGAATAGCTGAACTGTACAGACGCTGTTCCAGATTGCTGGCAATAATATCGGCCCTGGACTGCAGTTGGGTAATTAATCGCTGACCTTCAGTATCGATTTGTTCCGCCAGTTGGTTATCAAAGCGCTTGCTGATGAACCCGGCGCTACGGCTGGCAATGTTGATGTATTTTCCGATCAAGTTGCTATTCACGCGTGCTACAAAGTCTTCGATATTCAGATCAATATCTTCGACCCGATCGCTCAGCTTGGCAGCGAAGTAGTAGCGTAGATATTCAGGGTTTAGATGTTCTAGATAGGAGCGCGCAGTAATAAAGGTACCGCGTGATTTAGACATCTTCTGACCATTGACAGTGAGAAAGCCGTGGACAAAGATTTTGTCCGGGGTACGGTGTCCGGAAAAGTGCAAGGTTGCAGGCCAGAACAATGCATGAAAATAGAGGATGTCCTTACCAATAAAATGATAGAGCTCTGCAGTGCTATCTTGAGCCCAGAAACTGTCAAAGTCGATGCCCTTGCGGTCACAAAGGTTTTTGAAGCTGGCCATATAGCCAATCGGGGCATCCAACCAGACATACAGATATTTTCCGGGGGCATCGGGAATCTCAAAACCAAAATAGGGGGCATCACGTGAGATGTCCCAGTCTTTAAGTCCGGCCTCAAACCACTCGGCAATCTTGTTGCGGGCCTCAGGTAATAGTGGGCCGGCATTCAGGTCGCTGTCTTCAATAGCTGTCCATTGTTTTAAAAAGGCCTCGCACTCACTGAGTTTGACGAAGTGATGTTCTGACTTGCGGGTTACAGGTGTTGACCCGGATACGACTGAGTGGGGGTTGATCAGTTCAGTCGGGCTATAGGTCGTGCCGCAGACCTCACAGCCATCACCATACTGATCCAGGGCATGGCATTTTGGACACTCACCCTTGATATAACGGTCAGGCAGGAACATCTCTTTTTCCGGGTCATAGAGCTGCTCTATAGTTCGGATGTCAATCAGTCCGGCGGCCTTCAGGCGGCGATAAATCTCTTGCGACAATTCACGGTTTTCACTGGAATTGGTGGAGTAATAATTATCGAAATCAATATGGAAATCGGTGAAATCCTTAAGGTGTTCGGCATGAACACGTTCGATCAGGGCCTCCGGGGTAATGCCATCCTGTTCTGCCCGTAACATGATCGGGGTGCCATGGGTATCATCGGCGCAGACGTAATAGCAGTCATGACCGCGCATTTTCTGGAAACGCACCCAGATATCGGTCTGTAGGTATTCAACCAGGTGGCCTAGATGAATAGAGCCGTTGGCATAAGGGAGGGCGCTGGTTACCAGTATATTGCGTTGTTCAGTTGTCATCGATGTTGATTCCGGCTCATGTCCCGACTAAATACGGGTTATTAGTCCTGACCATTGGGTCTACCAATCTGGCGACGCTGTGGCAAAGTTGCCCATTATAGACCAATCCGTGTGATCTGCATCATGAACAATCTAAATAGTGTAGAATCTGGCCCCATTGATGAGTAACAACCTCTGAGATAATTGCAGAGACAAAATACTGAGTTCAGGAGCGAGACATGTCACAATTAAGTCACGAGCAGATTGAAGCCGCCATAAAAGACTATCAGGACCCCTATCTGGAGACCGATCTGGTCAGTGCCGATTGTATTAAAGGGATCGATATAGAGAACGGAACTGTCAAGATTGCAGTAGTGTTGGGGTTTCCCGCTGCAGGCTATCAGGACAGGCTTCAGGCTGACTTGAGCACCGCCGTTCAGACCATTGACGGCGTCGACAATGTACAGATTACAATTCAGACTGAGGTTGTCAGTCATGCCGTTCAGCGTGGGGTTAAGCCACTGAAGAATATCCGCAATATTATTGCGGTGGCCTCAGGCAAGGGTGGTGTGGGTAAGTCTACGACCTCTGTAAATCTGGCGTTGGCCCTGGCCGCAGAGGGTGCCAGTGTTGGTATTCTGGATGCTGATATCTATGGCCCCAGTCAGCCGCAGATGCTGGGCAGCGAGGAACGCCCCAAATCCCAGGATGGACGGTCAATGGAGCCGGTTATGGCCCATGGTATTCAGTCTATGTCGATTGGCTATCTCATCGATGAAGATACCCCGATGATCTGGCGTGGCCCGATGGTAACCCAGGCCCTAGAACAGTTGTTACGCGAGACCCAATGGCGTGAGATGGACTATCTGGTGATTGATCTGCCACCGGGCACCGGTGATACCCAGTTGACGTTGTCACAAAAGATCCCGGTCAGTGGCGCTGTCATAGTGACTACCCCGCAGGATATTGCCCTGCTGGATGCCCGCAAGGCGCTGAAGATGTTTGAGAAGGTATCTGTTCCGGTGTTGGGCGTGGTGGAAAATATGAGTACTCATGTCTGTTCCCAGTGCGGTCATGAAGAACCGATCTTTGGTAGCGGTGGTGGTGCCCAGATGGCAGCGGATTATGATGTCGAGTTGCTGGGTTCGCTACCGTTGGATATCGCCATACGAACAGGCGCAGATAGTGGTAATCCTACCGTTGTCAGCGCACCGGACAGTGCTGTTGCTCAGAGTTATCGTGACATTGCCCGGCGGGTAGCTGCACGCTTGTCGACGCAGGGCAAGGACTATAGTTCGCGTTTCCCTGAGATTGTTATTGAAAATAATTAAGGATGATATTAGCTGATCGGGTTGTTATGGTCAGTCGGTTTTATCCGGACATAAAGACGAGTAACTACGAGAAAATAATAATGAGTATTAAAGCGGACAAGTGGATTCGGTGGATGGCCGAAGAACAGGGCATGATTGAACCCTTTATCCCCGGACAGATTAGAGAGAATGAAAATGGTCGTATCGTGTCCTACGGCACATCCAGTTATGGCTATGATATTCGCTGCGCCGATGAATTCAAGATCTTCACCAATATTAATTCCGCCATTGTTGATCCCAAGGCCTTTGATGAAAACAGTTTTGTTGATGTGAAATCGGATGTCTGTATCATTCCGCCCAATTCCTTTGCCCTGGCACGAACGGTAGAGTACCTGCGCATACCGCGTAATGTGTTGACCATTTGTTTGGGTAAGTCCACCTATGCCCGCTGCGGCATTATTGTCAACGTAACACCCCTGGAACCAGAGTGGGAAGGCCATGTCACACTGGAGTTTTCCAATACCACTCCACTGCCTGCCAAGGTTTATGCCAATGAGGGTGTGGCACAATTCCTGTTCTTTGAATCTGATGAGGT
>CAZYTT010000024.1:0-3937 GCA_964650235.1 uncultured Gammaproteobacteria bacterium
AGTCAGAGACGGCACGGAGACCACGGATAATAACCTTGGCCTGTTGCTGGCGGGCAAAATCAACCAGCAGGGTGTTAAATCCCATAACCTCGATATTGGAAAAATCACTGAGTGAAGACCTGACCATTGCAACACGTTCTTCCAGGGTGAATACGGGCGTCTTATGAGGGCTTGCAGCGATCGCTATAATGAGGCGATCAAAGAGTAGGCTGGCGCGACGAACCAGGTCACAATGGCCAAGGGTTATTGGGTCAAAAGTGCCGGGGTAGATGGCAGTGAGTTGCATAGGTTAACAATACCGTAACAGATAATCAGCCAAGATGGCGACAAGCGCTAGTCGAACAAAAAAAGTATATCATGTCTGTCCAGTGGCATACCAAGGACACTATGCCCTGGCCTTTTCGACCAGTGTTTAATAGCGGTTTTCCAGCGGGATGCCAGCATTAACCCTCTATCGTGCGACGGAGCAGGCGGTAGGCGACCTGGCCGCTCTGTTTATCACGCATGACCTCCCAGCCCGGTAGTGGTTGCGGGAAGGGTCTGTGGCGATCTGATTCCATATATATTAATGCAGCGTCACTCAACCAGCCGCCCTGTTGCAGCAGTCCGTAACAGCGTTCGACGAGCTGATCATCACGGAACGGGGGATCCAGAAAAACAATGTCGTAAAGGTGCCGGCCAGTTGTCGGTGACTGGCAGAGATACTGCTCTGCCTCCTGCCAGATGATCTTGGCATCAGGCGTCTCCAGGCTCTGGGTGTTTTGTTGTAATTGCTGGACTACACGCAAATCTTCATCAACCAGCGTCACTTTCCCGGCCCCGCGAGATAAGGCCTCAAAGCCGAGCGCGCCACTTCCAGCAAACAGGTCGAGGCAATTGGCGCCGGCAATATAACCCTGGAGCCAGTTAAAGAGGGTCTCCCTGGTTCGGTCACTGGTTGGACGTACGCCGGAATTTGCCAGCACCGGCAGGCGCCGGCTACGCCAGTCACCACCGATGATACGGATATACGACTGTTCTCTGGGGCGAGTCACAGTGCTATTCGGGCTGGCTTCCGACCATGACCGTGACCATCCCCTCTGGTCGAATGCGACGCTTAAAGGTCTCCTGAATGCTCTCTATAGTGACCGCCTCGACATTGGTCGAGAAGGTTTCCAGGTAATCCAGTGGTAACTGATAAAATCCGATCGTGCTCAGCATCCTGACAATTTTTTTATTACTGGAGAGGCGTAATGGAAAGCCACCGGTGATATTCTGTTTCGACTCCTCCAGTTCTTTTGCAGTAGGCCCAATCTCGATAAATTGATTCAGTGTATCAATGGCGACCTGTAACGCCTCCTGGGCCTGATCATTACGCGTCTGCAGACCCAGCGTGAACGGGCCGCGTTGTTTCATCGGGCTAAAGTAGCTATAGGCACTATATGATAGTCCTCTTTTTTCTCTGATTTCATCACTGATTCGCGAGACCAGACCACTACCTCCAAGGACGTGATTACCGACATAGAGCGGGAAGTAGTCAGGGTCATCATAGCTAATACCGACCTGCCCCATCAGGATATGGGTCTGGCTTGAGGGGTGATCTATTTGAATAGCTGGTTGAATAGCCAGCTTTGAAGCAGGATTTATAACTGGTGGTGTAACGATGGGACTTAACAGGGGGGCTGTCTTGCCAGTGGGCATATCCTTGACCAGGGCCCAGGCTACCTGTTCGGCCGTAGCCCTGTTGAGGGCGCCAACCAGGGCTATGGTCGAGTTTCGACCAACATAGTAGCGGTTATGAAAAGTGATCAGGTCGTTGCGGCTGATAGCACTAACACCGGATGCTTTTCCTTCCGTCGGGTTGGCATAGGGGTGGTCTGGATAGATAGCGGCCATAAAGGCATCGCTGGCGATATCGCCAGGTGACTGATGGCGTTTCTTCAATTCAACCAGTAAGCGTTGTCGTTCCCGATCCAGGCTGTCTGATTTATAACCTGGTTTGGCTAATAATCGGGCGGTAAGTTGCAGTGCGGGCTGGAGCAGTTCAGGGTCGACCAGACTACGTAGTTCAACCACCGCCATATCACGATAGGTCGATGTGCTGAACTGGGCCCCGACCTGTTCATAGCCGGTGGCCACCTGATCAGCTGTCAGGTCGATAGTGCCATCGTCAAGAAGGGTATTACTGAGGTAGGAAAGGCCAGGTAACTGGTTGTCTCGAGCACTACCGGCATCAAAGCTTATACGTATATCGACTATAGGGAGGTCCGGGGCAGGTACAAAATAGACCTGTGCGCCGTTACTGGTAGTCCAGTGCTGAATAACAGGTCCAGCCTGGCTGATATAAGGGCTCAGGGCAAGGCTTGTAACGATGAGAAATAACTTTATCTGCCAGGTAATATTCATTAAAAGACTCCGGCCGTATTGTTTTAAAGGTTTAGTGTCCATGGCCACCTCCATGCCCGGTTATCGCGGTCTGGGGCTGGGTTACCGGTAATGGATCCAGGGTGGCGATGGTCAGTTGATCGTCATTGAGATACTTATTGGCGACCTGCAGGACCTGTGCAGCCGTGACGGCGCGAATATTATCGACATAGTTATCCAGTAACTGCCAGCTCAGGCCCACGGTCTCGAGCATGCCTATCTGCATGGCCTGGTAAAAGACTGAATCTCGGGCGTAGATATTTTCGGCGACGACCTGGGCCTTCACCCGGGCAAGCTCTGCGGTGGTAACCGGTGTCTCCTTGAGGCGCTGGATTTGTTGGCGCAATTGCTGTTCCAGGTCTTTGATCGATGTGCCTGGTGCGGGTGTGCCATCTAGTAACAATAGACTGTTATTGGCGGCCCATAGATCATAAGAGGCACTGGCGGTGGCAGCGGTTTGTTGACCACGAATTAAATCCCGTGACAGGCGGGCGCTGTTACCACCATCAAGGATGCCGGCAAGTACCTCGAGGGCATAGGCCTCGAATTTTTCAGTGGCTGTTTTCAGTGCCGGGGTCTTATAGCCCATGATGAGGTAGGGGAGTTCGGCCGGTGCCTTTACAGTGAGTCGTCGTGTCCCCAGCTGTTCGATTTCAGTGCGGGGTTTGGGTGGAGCCTTTTTGACCGGTTTGATACGACCAAAATAACGTTTAACCAGGGAGTAGGTTTGATCAGGGTCAACATCACCGACAATAACCACGGTGGCATTATTTGGGGCATACCAGTGTTGATACCAAGCCTTCAGGTCATTGATGTGCAGGTTTTTCAGGTCATCCATCCAGCCGATGATGGGGTTATGATAAGGGCTGTTGACGAAGGCGGTTGCGTTGAATTGTTCATAGGTCAGTGCCTGTGGGTCATCATCTGTGCGTAGACGCCGTTCTTCCATGACAACACTGAGTTCTTTGCTGAATTCTTTCTCGGGCAGGGTCAGGCCGCGCATTCTATCGGCCTCGAGGCGGAGGCTTATAGGGAGTCGATCACTGGCGAGTTGCTGGAAATAGGCCGTGTAGTCCTGGCCAGTGAAGGCATTTTCGCGGCCGCCATTGATGCTGATAATGCGTGAAAATTCTCCGGCCGGAACCTGGCGAGTCCCCTTGAACATCATATGTTCAAGGACATGTGAAATTCCTGTGATACCGCTGTGTTCATAGGCGCTACCGACTTTATACCAGATTTGTGATACGACAACTGGGGCACGGTGATCTTCCCTGATCAGGATCTTCATCCCATTGTTAATTTGATACTCATGCACTTGGGTGTTGGTATCATCTGCAGCCTGTACCTGAGTCAGGTTACAAAATAGTAGCCCGATGAAGGCGAGAGTCTTTATAAGTTGTTGTTTCGCTCTTTGCATGGCGTTAGCGTCCTGTGTAGTACGTTGGCAGAAATCGGCTCGTGTCCTCAACCAGTGTTCTAAAGTTTCTGATAGAAAGGTTCCTTTGTCTGTACCAGACCGTATAATGTACCGGAT
>CAZYTT010000024.1:4037-18924 GCA_964650235.1 uncultured Gammaproteobacteria bacterium
AAGTTTCTGATAGAAAGGTTCCTTTGTCTGTACCAGACCGTATAATGTACCGGATTCCCCCGCTGAAGGGCTAATTGTAATTATGTTTGGGTTTATAAAAAACAGATCTAAGGTGGCTGATGCCGCCGAGACTAAGGACCAGGAACAGACTAAAGGTCTGTTTGGGCGGTTGCGTGAGCGCCTGTCACGTACCCGTAATGGCATGCTGGGTGGTATAACCGGGCTGATTCTGGGTAAAAAGCAGATTGATGACGAGGTGCTTGAAGAGCTTGAGATGCATCTTCTGAGCGCCGATGTCGGAGTTGAACTGACCCAGGAAATTATTGCTGACCTGACCGAGAGGATGTCGCGTCAACAACTGAATGATAGTGCCGCTCTGCTGGGCGCATTACGCGAAGATCTGCAGGCTACCTTGTTACCCTGTTCAAAACCGCTGGTGATCAATCCGGACCACAGGCCCTACGTTATTCTGATGGTAGGTATCAATGGTGTGGGTAAGACCACAACCATTGGCAAGCTTGCCAAACGGCTGCAGGGACAAGGGCGTTCAGTGATGCTGGCAGCTGGAGATACCTTTCGGGCAGCCGCAGTGGAACAGTTGAAGGTCTGGGGTGAGCGTAATAATATCGCTGTTGTTGCCCAGCCGCGATCGGCGGATCCCGCCTCAGTTGTATTTGATGCCTACGAGTCTGCCCGGGCCCGGGGTATAGATGTCTTGATTGCTGATACAGCTGGCCGTCTGCATACCCAGACCAATTTGATGGAAGAGTTAAAAAAGATTAAGCGGGTAGTCGCTCGCCTCGATGCTGATGCACCGCATGAAGTCATGCTGGTTGTTGATGCCGGCACGGGGCAAAATGCCCTGGCCCAGGCTGAGCAATTTAATCAGGCCGTTGGTCTGACCGGGTTGACGCTTACCAAGCTGGATGGAACGGCCAAGGGCGGCGTGATTTTCGCTTTGGCACGGCGACTAAGTGTCCCTATCCGGTTTATTGGTGTCGGTGAGTCGATAGAGGATTTGCGCCCATTTGATGCCGCCGAGTTTGTCGAGGCCCTGTTTAGTAGCGATGCTATCAATGATCAGGCCAGTGATCACGTCAGTAATAGCATTGGTTCGTGAGGCCCCATCTGGGTATTTTTGTAATGTGTCGTCGCTATTTACCAGCACTGAGTTTGCCAGTATACAGTTTACCAGTGCAGAGAGTTACTCGAACCACACACTTGCCGAGGCTGAGCTATGATCCAGTTTAACCGGGTTGGCAAGCGCTATGAGGGTGGGCGCGAAGGCCTGAGTCAGGTTGATCTGCATATTAATCATACGGAGATGGCCTTTCTGACCGGACATTCGGGTGCTGGCAAGAGTACCTTGTTGAAGTTGATTGCATTGATAGAGCGACCGTCCTATGGCTCCATCGTGGTCAATAATAAGAATTTCTCTCGTATTACCCGGCGTCAGATACCCTCTGTTCGGCGCAATATTGGTGTTATCTTTCAGAATCATAAACTCCTTAATGATCGTAGTGTTTTTGATAATGTAGCATTGCCACTGGTCATCGCCGGGGTGGGCCACGTGGAGATCCAGCGACGCGTCAGGGCCGCACTGGACAAGGTAGGGCTCCTGGATAAGGAGCGGCGTTTTCCAGTGATGTTATCTGGTGGTGAGCAACAACGCGTCGGTATTGCTCGTGCGGTGGTCAATAAACCGCCGTTATTACTGGCAGATGAGCCCACAGGTAATCTGGACCCGCAGCTATCAGCTGAAATTATGCATCTGTTTGAGCAGTTTAATCAGGTAGGTGTGACAGTGTTGATCGCGACCCATGATATTGATCTGATTACCCCCATGGGATATCGGATCCTGACTTTAGCCGGTGGTCGACTGGTTACAGATCAGCCAGCCAAAGTGAATATTGATGCATCGACCCCGTAGCAAGTCTTGCAGTAATCTGCACACTAACTCTCGTGGTGGTCATAGTAGTACTGCAGCGACTGTAACCCGTCGTGGTGCCTCAGCGTATCAGCAGACAATATCTAACCGGTTGCATGTTTACTGGCAGGCCCATCTACAGGCGCTCGTTTTTAGTCTGGGGCGGATTAGCCATAACCCCCTGGCCAGTTTTATGACGATAGCTGTTATTGCGATTGCCCTGGCGATGCCTAGTGGGCTACATGTCTTATTGAAGAATTTTCAAGGGGTCAGCGCTGGTTGGGATAATGCATCCCAGATCTCGCTATTTCTTCAGCCCGATATCGATGATAGGGCCGTTGGAGAATTGACAACAACAATCGATGCCATGGTAGAGGTAGAGCATGTAGTGGTCATTTCGCGGGAGCAGGCCCTCGCTGAGTTCAGGCAATTATCCGATTTTGGTGATGCCCTGAAGGCCCTTAATGATAACCCGTTTCCAACTGTGTTGATCGTTGAGCCAACCCGACAATACGGCGCCCCGGCCTCAGTTCAGGCGCTGTTAAACCGATTACGTGACCTGGAACAGGTTGATGTGGCCCAGCTTGATATGGAATGGGTAGAGCGCTGGTATGCATTGATGGAGATCGGCAAGCGTGCTGTCATCATTCTGGCCATTTTATTATCTCTGGCGGTGCTGTTGATCATCGGTAATACCATTCGTCTGGCCATTCAGAGTCGTCGGGATGAGATTGAGGTTCAGAAATTGATCGGGGCATCCGATGCATTTATTCGGCGGCCATTTTTATACAGTGGCTTCTGGCATGGGCTGTTAGGCGCCTTTTTTGCTTGGCTGCTGGTTAATGTGGCCTTATTGCTATTAAGAGGCCCGGTGCAGCGCCTTTCTGTACTCTATGATGGCAATTTCAGCCTGTCATCGTTGAGTTTGACAGCGACCCTGTTTTTGATGGGGGCCGGTATCTTGCTGGGATATATTGGCGCCCGGGTTGCCGTTGGTCGTCACCTGCGCGATATCGAGCCGAGCTAGGTCCGAAATAGATTTAACACATTGATATATAGGTTATTATTAAGTAATTTTTGGCGCCAGAGAAGTGCAACTTTTGGGGAAATTAACACTCTAATAGGTATTAATGGTAAAATCTGCCGTTATTTAGGATGATGGTAGGTTCTCAGGGGAGAAAGCATATTATGAATAAGACAGGCATGGATACAGCGTTGGTGTTGTCATCAGGAAGTCCTGAATCATTTATTCAGTCAGTGAGCAGTATTCCTGTATTGAGTGCTGAGGAAGAGCGCACGCTAGCAACCGAGTATCGCCAGCATGGTGATCTGGAGGCAGCGCGACGCCTGATTATGTCCAATCTACGTTTTGTTGTTCATATTGCCCGTGGCTATAGCGGCTATGGCCTGGCCCAGGCTGATTTGATCCAGGAGGGTAATATTGGTTTGATGAAAGCGGTCAAGCGTTTCGATCCGGCGATGAATGTGCGTCTTGTATCCTACGCCGTGCATTGGATCCGTGCAGAGATTCATGAATTTATTCTGCGTAACTGGCGCATTGTCAAAGTGGCTACGACCAAGGCCCAGCGTAAGCTGTTTTTTAATCTCCGTAGCGCCAAGAAACGGCTGGGCTGGTTGAACCAGGCTGAGGTCAATAATGTCGCTGCCGAGCTGGGTGTGGCGGCGCGTGATGTCATGGAAATGGAATCGCGGCTGGGTGCTTATGACGTGTCTTTTGATCCGACGCCAGAATATGGTGAAGATGATGCTGTTACTCAGTCACCAGCTACCTATTTAACTGACCAGTCGGCCGAGGCGCAACCAGCGGCAATGCTGGAGCAGAGTGACCAGGACAGCCATAATGAATCACGCCTGAGTGATGCGCTGGAGACCCTGGACGAGCGCAGTCGGGATATAGTGCAGCGTCGCTGGCTCGATGAAGATAAGTCGACACTACAGACTCTGGCTGAGAAATATCAGGTCTCTGCCGAGCGTATCCGTCAGTTGGAGAACAATGCCATTAAGAAGTTGCGTAACTCGATGGCCTAGTTGTCTGTTAATGAATATCTAACAGATCAATATCAAAAAACCCGGACTGTTGGACTGCAGTCCGGGTTTCTGCGTTTTCGAGATAGGGAATGGTGCCGATCAGTGGGGCATTGATCCGTTCTTTCAGGCTGTTGATGACATTATCAATAGCGTGTGTCTCCGGGTTGGTAATATTCGCTACCCAGCCCGCTAGGTTGATATTGTGATGTGCCTGTTGAATTGCCTGGGCTGTTAATAGCCCATGATTGATACAGCCCAGGCGGATACCAACGACCATGATGACAGGCAGGTTGAAACCTGCGGCAAGGTCAGCCATGGACTGTGATGAATCAAGGGGTACGGACCAGCCGCCGACACCCTCGATAATGGTTACCTGGCAGCAGTTGGTGATACGTTGATAGATGCCTAGGATATGGGCTACATCGATTTTGGTGTTTTCAATATCAGCGGCCAGATGTGGTGCGATCGGGGCCGTCAGTGCATAGGGGTTGATGAGGTCGTAATCAAGATAGACACTTGCTGCCTGTTGTAATTGCTCGGCATCATCATTGCGCCGGCCCCTGGTTGTTAAGTGGGAACCGCTGGCGACCGGTTTCATGGCGGTGGTCTGCAGGCCTCGTTGATTTAATGCCTGCAACAGCAGGCAGCTAACAAGCGTCTTGCCTACGCCCGTATCGGTGCCGGTAATAAAATAGCCTGTATGCATTGCCGCTCTAGTCTATCGGGTCCTTGACCGTTTGTCAGTCAGCGTCGTCAATGGTACTGAGATGACACCATCCTGATGTTGTGTTGCTGTGGATGGCGTATCCAACTTCCAGGCATGTCCATAAATGACCTCGTAGCTAGCTGGTAGGCGTTGGTCTGATGGATTTCGAAAGGCATCATAGGCCTGAATCAGTTGCTGTAGTCGCCGTCGCCCGGTCAGCCCACGAGGCCGGCCCTGGGTCACATTATGGGCACCTATCATCTTTAATTCACGCATTAGTGTACGCATATCAGTATAGGTCAATGTGACCATCTCCATGTCCATTACCGGGTCTGAGAAACCACCGTGTAGTAGCGCATCGCCGAGGTCATGCATGTCGATAAAGACATTGACATGGTTTTGATCGTCAATGGTTTGCCAGCTCTTACGTAGTTCATGGAGAGTATCTGGGCCGAAGGTGGAGAATAGTAACAGGCCGCCAGGTCTGAGGACGCGATTAAACTCCGCAAATACCCGGTCAGGATTATCACACCACTGTATCGTTACATTGGAAAAGATCAGGTCAACACTGTTGTTACAGAGTGGCAGTTGTTCGGCATCGGCACATAAAAACTGTTGACGACCTTGCCACTGTTGCCATAAGGTGAGCTGTTTTCTGGCGTAGGCTAACATGCTTGGGGCCAGGTCGATGGCGATCGTCCTGGCCCTAGGGAATTTTTTAGCCAGTTTACGGGTCTGTCTACCAGTGCCAGCGCCTATATCAATAATTGTGTCGGGAACCAGTTTGATCAACTCAAGGCGGTCAATCAGCCGTTGTCCAACCTCATGCTGTAGTACTGCTGCCTCATCATAATGAGGTGCAGCCTTATCGAAGCTGCTGCGCAACCAGTGTTTATCAATCCTGAAAATTTCTTCATTATTCATGCATAAAGCTCAACAAATGTTTCAACGTCTGGTCCGGGTGTGATAAAAACGGGGCATGGCTGGCCCTGGGGATTGTTACGCAGTGTCCATGTGCTAGTTGTTTGGCTATCCTGGGCCCACTGATCGGGGGAACGATGCGATCATGTTCGCCCTGGATTAACAGGCAGGGTTGTCGAATAGCCGGTAAATCGGCGCGTTTATCGATGTCTTTCAGTATGGTCAGGCCACTATCCAGGGCCCTGATGCTGGCGCTGGGGCGTTTTTCCAGGGCCAGCTTTAAGAGTCGTAGTTGCTGACGTTCGTTGTCGCTGCCCCTTACCTGGAGGGCAAGAAAGCGCTGGATAGTCTGTTGGTGCTGATCTTTCAGTGCGGTTGCGAACTGGTTGAGCGTTGTCTCTTTTAATGCCGCAGACCAGTCGTCGGCCTGCGTAAACCGGGCCGAACTTGACAGTAATATCAGGCGTTGGATCTGAGCGGGTCTTTCTATAGCCAGTTGCAGTGCCAGCAGTCCACCTAATGACCAGCCAATCACAACGGCCTGGGGAGGCAATAATTCTGCGATGGCTGCGACAGCGGTAGTGTAGGTAAATGACTCATCGCCTTTCATGCTGTGACCATGGCCGGGCAGGTCAACCATTGTGACGCGAAAGTATTTGGCCAGCTGGTTGGCGATGCTATTGTGGTCTGTGAGCCAGATTTCGCTATGGATACCCCATCCATGGATGAGGACGACATCCGTGCCCTGGCCCATTGTCTGGTGAAACAGTTTCATCAGTTCTGGCGTCCAGGATTGTCCGTTGTCATCAGACTGGCAATGGTATCGACCAGGCGGTCTATCTGTTGTTCTTGGTGTGCAGCGGAGAGGGTGACACGAAGTCGAGCCTGTCCCTGCGGGACCGTCGGCGGTCGTATGGCACTGACAAGCAGCCCCTGCTTAAACAGTTGCTGACTTAATATCAGGGCCTGTTCACTGGTGGCCATGTACAGCGGCTGAATAGCTGTCTCAGACTTCATTAGTGGTAAACTGGCCTGGGCCGCCCGGGTACGAAAATGCTGGATAAGATTGTTAAGGTGATCACGACGCCAGCCTTCTGTTGCCATGAGGTTAAGGCTTGCAAGGGTTGCCTGGGCAATGGCCGGGGGTGGGGCGGTCGTGTAGATGTAGGTTCTGGCCTGTTGGATGAGAGTCTCAATTACATTATTGCTACCGGCAACAAAGGCCCCGCTGGTACCAAAAGCCTTACCCAGCGTGCCGACAGTGATCAGGTGATCAATATTCGTTGGCATGTCGTAATGTTCTCTGCTGCCCCTGCCGGTTGCGCCGAGTACACCCAGGGCGTGGGCTTCATCAACAACTAGCCAGCTATCATGTTGCTGGGCCAGGTGGCTCAGCGTTGGCAAGTCGGCAATATCTCCATCCATGCTAAATACACCATCGCTGGCTATGAGGCATTCAGGATGCTGGCTTGCCATTAACTGGCGTGCCAGAGCGTCCATATCGAGGTGAGGATAACGTTTATGACTGGCGCCAGAGAGTCTTGCGGCATCAATTAATGAGGCGTGATTGAGTCGGTCCTGAAATATGCTATCTTTACGCCCGATCAGGGCAGTTACCACGCCAAGGTTGGCCATATAGCCATTAGCGAATAATAACGCGCGGGGTTGCTGGCAGAAATCGGCCAGTGCAAGTTCCAGCTCATGATGGGCCTTGCTATGTCCGCTGATGAGGTGAGAGGCACCGCTGCCAACGCCATATTGGTCTATGCCCTGATGCATGGCTGCGACCAGTTTGGGATGGTTGGCCAGGCCTAGATAATCATTGCTACAAAATGAGAGTAGCGTTTGACCGTTACAGTGGAGTAAGGGGCCCTGGGGGCCATCGATGGTCAGGCGGTGGCGATAAAGGTGCCTGGAGCGACGTTGCTCCAGGGCACCCGCTAGATCTCTCATATATTGGCACAGTCAGCTTCTTTGGTGGCCTGATTTCGCCGTTGCTGGGTATCGCCCCGTATCTGCAGGCCGAGGTCTTTGATCATGCGGATATCGTCATTGACCTCTCGTCCGGCGGTTGTCAGATAGTTGCCGATCATGACACCGGAGGCGCCGGCCATAAAAATCATTGATTGCATATCACCGAGGAACTGGCGCCCACCCGCTATACGGATCTCTGCCTGTGGCAGCATATAGCGGAAGACAGCAATATTGTTCAGTATCTCAAGCGGTTGCATCGGAGTAAGTGAAGCAAACGGGGTGCCGGGCTGGGGATTGAGAAAATTAAGCGGTACCGACTCAACGCCAAGGTTGCGCAGCGTCGATGCTAGTTCAATCCGTTGATCAAGGTCTTCACCCATACCCAGGATACCCCCGGCACAGACGCGAAGACCGGCATTACGGGCATTATTAATGGTATCAATATTTTCCTGGTAAGTATGGGTGGTACATATCTTGTCAAAATAGCTCTCGGCACATTCGAGATTGTGATGATAATTTTCCATACCCATGGATTTGAGCTGTTCAGCGGTCTTTTTGTCTAGGGCCCCGAGACTGGCGCAGCGGCCAATATCACTCTCTTTGTCGAGGGCATCAAAATACTGCTGTAACTGATTCATCTCGGCATCGGAACGCACCCCCCAGCCCTTGGAGACGATACCCATATCACTGGCGCCCCAGGCGCGGGCTTGTTGAGCCTGTTCCACCAGCGCCTGTTCAGAGATATAGTTATAGCTAGGGAGTGGGCTGTCATGATGGGCGCTCTGGGAACAGAAGTTGCAGTTTTCCGAGCAATTTCCCGAGCGCACATTGGCGATAGCGCAGGTCTCAATCTCATTACCGCGAAAGGTCTTGCGGATACGATCGGCACCGGCCATTAACCACGGCAGGTAATCACTGTCCAGACGAATCATCCAGCGGCCCTCCGCTGCTGTCATCTGTCTACCGTTAAGGATGCGTTGGGTAATCAGGTCGATTTTTTGATAGGTATCATTATTTGGCATTGTGTTTTTTTCTTTCGAGTGTTGTAGAGTGTCTGTCAGGCATAACAACTCATGGAGGGGGAGAATATGGCTGTTGTCCATGCTGCTGTCAACCCGGGGTCCTGTTGTGGGTGACAGCTGGTTAAGTAGTATACAAAGTTTTTTGCTACCTCCAACCTGACTTTTGTGTGGCGCCTCGATCAGTACGTCAAGCCGATCGTTTGATATAGACCTGTGTTCCGGTTACCTGCAGGATCTTCCCTATATGGTGGCGAATTGCTGCTATGGTTGTGCCTTACCACTACCCGCTGGTCAGCGTAGAGCCCCGAGAGCGCTATTTGGACATTGTCAACAGCAGGGCTTTGCTTTTACTGCTACAGTCGCTGTCTTTCACTATCGCTCACCCGTCGATTATCTCATTCAGGGTCTGAAGTTTAATGGCTAACTGTTAAATGCCCGTATTCTGCGATAATTGGCGGCGCAATTTCTACGAGCAATGGCTATGGTTCGCCCGGATATTCTGATTTCGGTGCCACTACATCACCGGCGTTTAAGTGAGCGAGGTTTCAATCAGGCGCGGGAGATTGCCACTTATATAGGACGGGAGCTTACAATACCACTCTGCCCCGGGTGATCTTGTAATATTGAGGTCTGTCTTCGTGAATAACACCCGTGTACAATTGCTGCACCGATGAATCGTAATCACGATTCAGTGAATTTAAGAGTCTTAGGGGGAAATAATGTTGGTTCGGAATTTAATCGTGGCGCTAGGTATTTTGACCGCAGGGATCCTATCTACTACGGTTGCACATGCTCAGGAGTTCGATCTGACCTTGAGTGATAATAGTGCCCTGTTTCGCTATATACAGCACTCTAATAATAGTTACGGGCATTCCGAGATCGATGCGGGTTTCCTCTATACAGATAGTAATGATTTTCTCATGATGCTGGGTGTACTGGCTGAGGGTGAGGCCGGGGCAGGATCGCCGGGATTAAATGCCGGTATTGGAGTTAAGGCATTCTCAGCCAATAACAATGCCTATGATCTGTTTGCTATCGCTATTGGTGGTGAATTGCGTTATTCACCACCTTCGATGAGTCGCCTGGGTATCCGTGGTCAGCTCTATCATGCACCGGGTATCGTCACTTTTATGGACGCCGATGACTTTACTTATGGTGCCATTAGCGTGGAGTATGAGGTATTACAGCAGGCCACCGTCTATCTTGGCTATCGTAGTGTGAAGTCTGATCTGCAGAGACCGGGAAAGTCGACTATTGATGATGATAGTCATATTGGGCTGCGGTTATTGTTTTAATGGTGAAACTGTCGCGTTAACACTATTTCGTCCAGTTAATGCCTGGCTCCAGTGTGCTCCATGTAGCCGTCGGTGTGGTCTATGATGAGTTCGGCCGGGTATTGTTGTCGCAACGCCCGGCCGGGGTGCATCAAGGTGGCCGGTGGGAATTTCCCGGTGGTAAGCTTGAGCCCGGGGAGGAGGCCCCTAGCGCATTAAAGCGCGAACTGCATGAAGAACTTGGCATAACCCCCGTCCATTATCGTCCGTTAATACGTATCCAGCATGACTATAGTGACCTGAAAGTGCTGCTCGATGTCTGGCGTGTAGATCAGTTTACCGGTCCCCGGTACCAGAATTCAGGTTGTGGCTGTGAAGGCCAGCCGGTGCAGTGGGTAAGGACTGAGGCGTTGGACCCAGCAATTTTTCCAGTGGCTAACCGTCCTATTATAACGGCCGTTCAGCTACCGGATTCTTATCTCTTTACCCCGGAGCCTGACACTGATGTTGCCTCTTTTCTTGACAATCTCAGCGCTGTACTCAAGCATGGCATAAAGCTGGTCAGGCTTAGGGCCTGGTCCCTGGGGAGTGATTCCTATGCTTGCCTGGTACATCAGGTCGTAGAGCTATGTCATGAATTCCAGGCTATGGTGATGCTTAGTGGGGACCTCGATGAGGTTATCTGTCTACTACAGGCGGGATTTGGTCATGGACTACATTTGAGTAGTCATCAGTTACGCCGTCTGCATCAGCGTTCCCTGGTGCCAGCTGGCACGTGGCTGGCGGCCTCCTGTCACAATGCTGAAGAGCTTGAGCAGGCCCAGGCGCTGGGAATGGACTTTGTTGTATTGTCCCCCCTGTTTGAAACCCCCAGTCATCCAGCTGCCGTTAGTTTGGGCTGGCCTCGGTTTCAACAGCTCGTTGAACAATCAACTCTACCGGTCTATGCTCTAGGCGGCCTGTCCAGCGCCGATGTTGAGCAGGTCTGGCAATCGGGTGGACAGGGGATTGCTGCTATTCGTTCTCTGTGGGGCGGTTAGCGGGTGGCTTAATCGGGGACTTGGTGGGCTATTCAGAGGGGTAATCGGGTTGGTCAGGCATTGTCGAAAAGTCTTCATGACTTTCGAGTTCATAGCTCTTGAGCGGGATTCGATGTGACTCATCTGCCCAGGCCCCGAGATCGATCATACGACATCGTTCTGAGCAAAATGGCCGCCATGGCTGATTTTCACCCCAGATCACTGGACTTGCGCAGGTTGGGCAATTGACGGTGAGTTTAGATGACACAGTTTTGTAAGATGAATTCAACATCTTGTTCTGTTTGAGTAGGGCGTCCATCAGTGGCCAGATCCATGAAGCGTATAGTGATACGGTGTTTGCCACCACTGATCTCAGCAAAATATTTGGCGTCTTTTGGCAGGCGTACCCGTATCATCTGGTAAGGTGCACTGGCATCTAGCGGTTGTTGGTAAAAACCGGCACTGGCAATGAGTCGTTTTGACCTTGCGCTGTCCCTGATTAATCGCAATACCAGCTCCATGGCATGGCGTAACAGGTCAAGCCCTTTTAACCAATGTTGCAAGATAGTCCGGCGTGCGCCGAAATCAATCTGTAACCAGCAATGCAGCGAAGGCAGATCAAACTCACTGCCCCCCCCAGGGACAGAGCAGCGTTGTTTGATGCTATTAATAAACTCATTATCCCTCAGGTCCTGAGCGATTAGTCCCTGCAATTGATGCCAATCCTGTTCGGTCTCTTCTAGATTATTCAGGACGTCACTGAGCATTGATTGATCGACATCCGGACTATCGGTTAGTGGTGACAGGTTAGATGAGAGCCGATCCAGTTCCTTAATGATCTCGGTTTTAAGATCCGCGCGATTGGTGATTTGCAGGATGTCGACTATGCCGGTGAGGATGTCCCGGGTCTCCCAGGTGCTTGACCCGGCAAGATTATTATCGATTTGGTTGAATAGATGTTCGAGCCGCATCAAGGTGCGGATGCGCTCATTTAGCGGTTGCTCATAAATAACTTCGTTCATCAGATTAGCCAGTATGGCCTTTTGTTTCGGGGCTGCGACAGGCCCATATTGTCGCTCACCTGAAGGATGTTGGCAAATCAATCCGGTGACTGAAGGGCTAGCAGGAGAGGTTGGCTAAACGCAGATAACGTTGATGGAGCATTGTTAGCTGTTGCTCCAGCTGGTGGGTATCGCCAGTATTATCGACGATATCATCGGCATGAACCAGGCGTTCTTCCCGGGTCAGTTGCGTCTTGATGATGGTATGAATTAGTTCATCTGTCAGTGCCTGGTTACGCTGCTTAATCCGTTGGAGCTGGCGGTCGACGTCAATATCGATGACCAGTACTCGATCTATCCATTTGAACAATCCTGACTCAATTAATAGCGGTATGGTCAGTATGCAGTAGGGTGCCTCCAGCTGGACTACCTTTTGTTTCATCTCCTGTTCAACAAGTGGGTGTAAGATCTGTTCCAGTCGCTCTCGCAACGACTGATCACTAAAGACTAGATTACGCAGTTTATTACGATCCAGGTGTTGACTGGCATCAAGGATGTCAGTGCCGAATGAGGAGGTTATTGTTTGCAGAGCAGGCTTGCCGGGTTCAACCAGTTTGCGTGCTATGTCGTCGGCATCGATGACAGGTATGCCCAGTTTTTCAAAGACTTGATTGGCTGTGGATTTGCCACTGCCAATTCCCCCGGTCAGACCAACGATTAGCATTTGAAGACCCGGAATGTCAGGAATGATCCCATTATAAAATCAACAATGAAGATTGAATGGATCTTGCGGGCGTGAGGTGAAAATTTACTGAATCCCCATCCAGTTAAGATAAAACTGAAATAATTCATCTCTCCATACTAGAGTTATCCAGCCAGCAATAGCAAGGTAAGGACCAAAGGGTATCGGAATGCTGCGATTATGGCCACGAAAAATTATCATGCCGATGCCGATTACGGCGCCCACCAGCGAAGATAATAAAATGATAGTCAATAAATGCTGCCAACCTAGCCACGCCCCGAGTACGGCTAGTAATTTAAAATCGCCATACCCCATCCCCTCCTTACCAGTGGCCAGCTTGAAGGACTGATAGATCGTCCATAGGGTCATATAGCCAATGACAGCACCAATAATAGCAGAGTGGCTGTCGGTAAAGACATTGAATAAACTCAGGACTAACCCAATCCATAAAAAAGGGAGCGTGATATTGTCAGGTAAAATCTGATGGTCGATATCTATGATGCTCAATGTAATCAGAGCCCATGTTAATAACAGGGCAGCAATGGCGGCCCAGCCTGGGGCAAAGTGCCATGCTATAACCAGTGACAAAATTCCGGTTATGAATTCAGTCAAGGGATATCTTTTAGGGATGGGTGTCTGGCAGGAAGAACAACGCCCACGTAAAATTACATAACTGAGTATCGGGATATTTTCCCAAGCCTTAATCACATGCTGACATTGCGGACAATGTGAACGTGGGGTAATGAGGTTAAACTTCTCCTGCGGGGTGGATACCTGGTCCAGAATTGGGTCCTGGTCCATAAAGGCAGCACATTCTGCCTGCCATTGACGTTCCAGCATCCGGGGTAATCGTAATATGACTACATTTAAAAAACTCCCGACTAGCAGTCCAATAATCCCTGCATAGGTGATGTAGATGGTCGGATGCTGTTCGAAATAGGTAAAGATGTCCATGGCCGCCTAGAATAGATTGAATAGCTACGAAAACAAAGTCGTGTTAAGAGAAAATAGCTCAACTGTAAATCGGGTGCTACTAAAACGCTTTGTTTACACCACCTGACCCATCTTGAATATTGGCAGATACATAGCGATTACCAGACCACCGATGACAACACCGAGGAAGGCCATGATAATTGGTTCCAGCAGCGTGCTCAGACCATCAACAGCATCATCAACTTCAGCCTCATAGAAATCAGCTACCTTGGCAAGCATAGCATCTACAGACCCGGCCTCTTCACCGATAGCAACCATCTGAGTCACCATATTTGGAAACAGTTTAGTGTCGTTCATGGACTGATTCAGAGTTGTGCCAGTTGAGACCTCTATTTTCATTCTTCTGATCGCCTTGGTAAAGACGCTATTACCAGCGGCACCGGCCACCGTGTCCATTGCATCGACCAGTGGCATACCGGCGGCAAACATCGTTGATAGCGTGCGGGCAAAACGGGCAATAGCCGCCTTGGTCAGGATGTTGCCAATGATCGGAAGCTTTAAAGACAGTTTATCCAGAAAGTCGCGAAATTTTTCCGAGCGTCGTTTAAGACGCACGAAGATAAAGCCTGCTGCAAATATTCCACCGAACAGGATATACCAGCTTGATTGTAACCAGGCTGATAAATCGATGACCAACTGCGTCAGCGCGGGCAGGTCACCACCAAAGCTTTCGAACATCTCCTGAAATTGCGGGATTACAAATAACAACAGGATTGTCGTAACAATGAAAGACACAACGACAATCGCTATTGGATAAAACATCGCCTTTTTGATCTTGCTTTTGATAATTTCAGTCTTTTCCTGGTAGGTGGCGATCTTGTCCAGGAGTGTCTCCAGAATACCGGCCTGTTCGCCAGCATTAACGAGGTTGCAGTAGAGTGAGTCAAATTGCATTGGAAACAGTGCCAGTGAATCAGCCAGTGTATTACCTGCCTCAACATGCGTCTTGATGGCCATGATCAGGTCCTGCATGGCCGGTTTTTCGTGGCCCTTGCCAATAATCTCAAATGACTGCATCAAGGGTACACCTGATGCCATCATGGTCGACATCTGGCGACTGAAGATGGCAATATCTTTAGGCAGGCATTTGCCTTTTTTCTGACCACCTGAACCCAGTAGAGGTTTTGATTTTTTTTTGACCTTGGTCGGGTTGATGCCCTTGCGGCGGAGGTCGGCCTTGACTAAAGCCAGGCTGATGCCGCTGGCCTCACCCGAGACCTTGCCACCCTGTTTGTTTATACCTTCCCAGGTAAAGATAC
>CAZYTT010000024.1:19024-22748 GCA_964650235.1 uncultured Gammaproteobacteria bacterium
CAGATTTCGCAGATTTCGCAGTTGCCATAATTATTCAGTGACCACACGGTTGAGTTCTTCGAGACTAAGGACGCCCTGGCGTATTTTTAATAAACCTGATTGATGCAGGTCTTTTATATCTTCCCGCTGAGCCTGTTCGGCAATGTCGATGGAATTACCACCGGTCATAATGATTTTACCCATCTCTTCAGAGATTGGCATGACCTGGTAGATCCCCACTCGACCCTTATAACCACCATTACACTGATCGCAGCCGACGGCGGTATAGACGACCAGATCGTCCAGTTCATCCTCCTTGAATCCCTCCGCAATCAGGGCTTCTCTGGGCAGGTCAGCAGGTTGTTTACAATGACTGCACAGTCGTCGCCCCAGTCGCTGGGCAATGATTAGACTGATGGCTGAGGCAATATTGAAAGGCGCAATGCCCATATTGACAAGACGGGTTAGTGTCTTCGGCGCATCGTTGGTATGCAGCGTTGACAGTACCATATGCCCGGTCTGGGCAGCCTTTATGGCAATCTCGCCAGTCTCAATATCTCGGATCTCACCGACCATAATAATGTCGGGATCCTGGCGTAGAAAAGATTTAAGGGCGCTGGTGAAGGTGAGTCCGGCCTTTGGGTTGACATTGACCTGATTAATGCCGGGCAGGTTAATTTCAGCCGGGTCTTCAGCCGTAGAAATATTGCGATCTTCAGTGTTAAGTATATTCAGCCCGGTATACAGTGAGACTGTTTTACCACTACCGGTAGGGCCGGTGACCAATACCATGCCATAGGGTTTGTGAATCGCGTCCATAAAAAGTTCTTTCTGATCTGGTTCGTAACCCAGGGCATCAATACCGAGTTGGGCGCTGGTGGGATCGAGGATACGCATTACGATCTTTTCGCCAAAGAGTGTTGGGCAGGTGCTCACACGAAAATCGATAGCGCGATTTTTTGACAGCTTCATCTTCATGCGGCCATCCTGGGGGACGCGACGTTCAGAAATATCCAGTTGGGACATAACCTTGATACGGGCAGAAATCTTTCTGCTTAAGGTGACCGGAGGTGCGGCAACCTCTCGTAGAATGCCATCGACTCTAAAGCGGACACGATAGTTTTTTTCATAGGGTTCAAAGTGTAGATCTGAGGCGCCCTTATTAATGGCATCGAGTAATATTTTGTTGATAAAGCGGACGATGGGTGTGTCGTCGGCATCAGAGCCTTCATCGTCTTTGCTTTCTTCTTCACCGCTGCTAATGTCAAGATTATCGAGGTCGTCATCATCATCACCCAGACTGGACATCGTATCATCGGCATCGTCAATCAGTTTGGCAATAAATCGCTCCAGCTTATCCTGCTCGACGACAACCATCTCGGTATTGGTACCGACATGAAATTTGAATTCATCCAGGGCTGATAGATTGGTAGGATCAGCGGCGGCGACATAGAGCTTTTTCCCACGTTTGAATATTGGTACGGCATGGTGCTGTTCGATCAGTTTAATATCGACAAGTTTGGCCGCACAGGGCTCCATATCCATTACATTGATATCAAACAGCGGTAAGCCAAATTCCTGTGATGCGGCGGTGGCGACCGTCAGACTGTCTAAAATTTTGTTTTCTACTAGGTGGCGAACCAGGGGGGTGTTATTCTGTTTGGCCGTTTCTACAGCCTCAATAACTTGTTGTTCTTCCAGTAGATTATCCTGGGTCAGGCGCAGGGCCAGCCCATTGAGTGCGGGATTAGGATTCTGTACTGGCATATTCATAGTTAGGTGCTATCTATTGAGGTTATGATAAAACCTGTATCGGCGTAGCTGGTAATTGTTTTAATTCCATTAGCCACAGATCAGTCCCTGTTGCCAGAAACGTGGCATATAGTGGTTAGTGCCTGATGGCATATGGTTACTGTTTAATAAGCTTTCAGAATTAATTAAGTCAGGAATGATCCCGAATAAAAGCCCTGCAATAGCAAGCATGGGCAGGAAAATATTTATTAGCCGAAATTGAATAGCAAGTTGAGGCCTGGTAGTGAAAGCGTAGGTATGATGGATGCCTGTCATCCAGCCGAGAATGAGAATCATAGTGACCTGACTGAGCGGCATAATGATAACGCCGCTAAACATGGCGTGAGTTGATCCAGTGACCAGGGATGCCAGCAGGGCTGGGTAAAGCATGGTATCAAGTGATCCTGAAGCTGGGTGGGTATTTAATAATTTGAGCCGGCCCTGTCGTATCCATGCGGATATACCGCTGAGCCAAAAAAAACCAACGATTAATAAAACCGGCAGGCCCCATTCAGCGGCTATCTGCATCAATGCGCTGTGCGGATGTGCGGCAATACCATTGGTTATCCCGCAGGCATAATGCATAGGGCCAATGCCCAGGATCGGGTTTTCCTGGATCATGACAAGTGCTATTTCCCAGAGATGAAAACGACCCTGAGAAGAGGTTATTGCCCTACCTACGGTACCCTGTTGTATAGCGCTGGTATCTACGCTACTTATCAGGGTGGGGAGGATAAAAAATAGACAAAAGCATGTTAAACCGGTGATTGCGGCAACGCCCTGCCACTTAATCCAGGGTATTGCCGTGCGTCCAAATACAATTGTGACAACGACTGTAGCTACGGTAATACCGAGTAATGTCCCGCGAGTCCCAGAGCTAAATAACAGGAACCACCATCCACTAGCAATCGCTAGCGCTAGCCAGAATTTATACGTCCTTGTGTTTGTCCGGTACCAGATAACAGGAAGTACAATCAGCGCGAGCGTCCAGCTTTGAAATTGGCTAAAAAACCGAATATGGGAAAAATTAGTAAATAATTCCCAGTGTAATAAAGCTACTGACTCTATTCTTGATGCAACTAGGGCAGATAGGAATGAAACAATACAGAACAGGCTGCTAAACTGAATAATATTTATAAATAACCGGTTGAAGCTGTCAGGTGAATGTTGATATTCACCTGCAATAATCAGACTACCATAGAACAATAATATATAGAGTGCTACCTCCAGCAGTGCCCGGAGGGGTTCGGTTGAGAGTATTGCAGAAATGAGGCCAAGGGCGACGATGCCGGTTAATAAAATGCGCTGGGCCCGAGAAAAAAAACTGATGGTATCAAATAATGCGATGCGTCGATGGCGGTGAATGAGGGCTAGCAGGCCTATAGCTATTAATAGCAGGCATTCGAATAGCCGTTTTTCATCATATAATTTTAGTGTAGGTATGAAATGAACTGATGGGATTATAAGGATATAGGCGGAGAGCAGCGAGATGATGATGCTGGCGAATTTTGCAGCAGAAAATTGGCTGGTTGGTAACAGCTGGCTCGCTCTTTCGTTCATTGCTTATCTATTATTGCTGGGTTTTTAATGAAAAAGGCCCCTCGGTGAGGGGCCTTTGACTAAGAGTATTACCGGTTACTAGGTACCACGGCAGTTAGCTGGGAGGTACTTGTCTGGGGCATTACCATCAGAACAAGTCCAGGTAACACCATCAGTGCTGCCTGTTCCCGAAAAAACAACTGTCTGACCATTGATGTCAGAAGCCAAATTGGCCATTGTATAGGTCATAGTTGCATTAGTTGCAGAAACATTTGCAAATGCAATGCCTGAGATATACTGGCTTTGAGCTGTGGCAGTATTAATACCAGCCTGGTTTGCTGTAGTCGGCATTGAACCTACTGTAACGTAGTATTCAGAGATAGTAGTTTTATCTTTTGCTGCAACACCCATTACC
>CAZYTT010000025.1:0-1473 GCA_964650235.1 uncultured Gammaproteobacteria bacterium
TATTGGGGATATTCAGTTCCAGGATAGTTATCCGGGAGAATACCGCTGTGATAAGTAAAAAAGGTACCAAAATGACCATCAAGTTCATGAAGGCCGTTATATTGAGTTCCGGCGTCTGGGATAAATGATTTCTGCGCCAGCGACGTTTCATTTTGCCGCTTTTTCTTTGTTATGGGTAAGGATATTCAGAAATTTTACCGAGGCCATCTCCAGGCTGTCGACTAGTTCCGTAGTCTTGGTCTGTAACACGGTATAGATTAACAACAGTGGGATGGCCGCCATCAGGCCAAAGGCGGTGGTATTCATCGCTACCGAGATGCTGGCAGATAACATATCGGCCTTTTCTGCCGGGTTGGCATTGGCAACGGCAGTGAAGGCCTGGATCAAACCGATAATCGTACCCAATAGACCTAGTAAGGTCGCAATATTGGCAAATGATGCCAGATAGTGGGTCCGTTTTTCCAGATGCGGTACGGTTTCCATCAGTCCTTCCTCCATCGCGACCTCTACATCATCCCGGCGGCGTGAACCATCAGCGCGATCAAGTCCGTAACCTAATATACGGGATAGCGCACATTTCGATTTTTCGGTCAGGGCTGCTGCCTGTTGATAGTTACCAGCCACGACCAGGGGCATGACATTTTTCCACAGTCGTTGATTTTTACTACGAGCAGATGTCAGGTACAGGTAGCGTTCAATTGCAATTGCCAGTCCGAGTGCCAGGATCAGGGCAATGGGGTACATAAAGAGCCCGCCCGTCTGAAAAAATTCAATAATCGTTGAGTACAGATTCATTGCTTACTCCTTGGTGAGCTTATTCAGTTGTTATCGTGAACTTCTTCGTCTGTCTTGAGTGCAAAACTGTGAAGTTGGTCTAAATATTGTAAATAGCGTCTGAAAACATCAGGGTCAATCGGCGATAATTCATCATTTATCAGACTATTTAACGGGCGCCTAGGGATAATTGGCGCCTCTGCAGCTTTCCAGGGGACGATAAATAGTGCCTTTGGTAGTTCATTATTACCGATGATTGACATACCCTCCATGTCAATCTGGGTGTTAGTAGCATCCTCGCCAATTACCTGGTCTGGCGCCATGCAAAGGATTGTTACAGGCAGGATCGTAATCGATAAGTATCTGTAGACAGAAGTTTTCACCTGATATTCCTCAATTAAAACCAGTTCGGCGTTTCAGATCAATGATCCAGTTATTGATAGTCTTGGCGTCGTCGCTCGATAGGGTCTGGTAAAGTTGGTAATGCGCAAGTGCCTGCTGTGGTTGCTGGAGATAGATTTCATATAGTATGCCGAGGTTACGGTGGGCCAGGGCATAATTATTATCAAGTGCGATAGCCTGTTGATAGGCATCACGGGACGCTTCAAAATGCCCGCGTTGGCGCTCAATAATACCCAGCTGGTTATAAGCCTGGGCCTGTTGCGGGTGTTGTGCAATAACGGCCCTGATGTGTTCAAA
>CAZYTT010000025.1:1573-22242 GCA_964650235.1 uncultured Gammaproteobacteria bacterium
CTCAGATTTGGCGTAGCGAACGGGCAGTATCTCCGCCAGACGTGACAGGCTGTCCCTGATGGCCCTATCATAAGTGCCGGTGGCGAGATGTTGAAGATTGGTCACGTGAATTTCAATGGCCTTTTCTTCAAACGGGTAGGCCTGTTCCTCGAGTAAAATATCATACTCTTCAAGTTCTTCTGTACTCAGCTCGCTGGGTCGTTCAGAGCTCATCAGCGCCTTGCTGAAATCCATATAGATTTCTGCTATCTGGTAAGTGGCAGTCGTAGTGACATCACTGACACCGTAGTCCGCAGCCCTGGTATAACTGGCTACAGCGTCTTTTAGTGCCTGTTTTTTAAGCGCAAGATTTTTCTTCAGGGGTTCACGTAAGTTGATGGATTGATAGTTGTCCAGGTCAGCCTGGTTGAGTTGAATCTGGGCATGGGCAGCCAGATAGCGAGTGCGATCGGTGCGCTCACGACCAGCATCATTATCGGACTTGATAATAGCGCGTTGCCATTGCATCTTTTCTTTAGTCTTGTCGAGTTGTGAATAGATTGCGACTAGCCTTGCCTGAGCTTCAATCACAGGCTCTACTGGTGTGGGGTAGGTCATAATATATTTTTGCCAGGCGGCTATGGTGCGTTCAGTTGCCCTGGACTCTTCATAGAGTGTGGCTGCTGTCCACTGGGCCTCCCGTTTTACCGCCGGGTTACTCTCCATCCGTGCCAGGTATTCATACTGCGTCGCCGCTTTTTGTTTCTGCCCATTGTCGCGATAGAGTGTGGCCAGTTTGCGCGAAATTTCACTATTCAGATCATCGCCTGGGTAGTCACGCTGCCAGTTCTCCAGTACGGTTATAGAATTTTTATAGTCGTTACTGTTGATATAGATGACGGCGGCATCATAACGCGCGGTTCTGGCGATAGCAGATGTTGGTACCAGTTTGGCGATCCGAAGAAAATGGGTGGTTGCAGTTGCTGTGTCCCCTGCCTTTTGTGCCATTTCACCCTGCTTATAGATGCTGGCCGCGAGTTTGTCGGCCAGGGTTGAACGTTGATCTGGATCGAGTAGATTGCGCGCCAATATTTTCTGGTAGACCTTCTCGGCCGTTGCATAGTCGGCCAGTTCAAAGTGCGCATGAGCGATGATTGTCGAAGCCTCTAGGTGTGTCTGAGGGGTGATGCCTTTTTTATCCGCGACCATAGCGGCGACCTTTATCGAACGGTTGTAATTCTGCGACTTAAATAATTGTTGAGCCGTGCGCAATAATACCGGTGTCGATTGCTTATGATTAGGGAAGGTCTGAGCAAACTTTATTGCACTTTTTATACCTAGTTCGTGCCACTCGGTATGGGCCTCACTGGTAAGTATTGCTTCGTGTTTGGCAGAGGCTAACAGGGCGGCATATCCTGCTTCGGCAGCCTTATCATGGTTGGTATAGTTATAGGCCGTGCGTTGGTATTCTTTTGTGGCCAGGCCATGACGCCCTGCTGTGGTCAATAGTTCGGCATAGAGGAAATTAATCTTGGCCGTCTGCTCATTGTCAGGAAAGGCGCTGAGATAAAACTGGTACCAATAACTCGCGGTATCAAAAGCTGTGTCGGTTTTACTCCGTTGCGCTGCCGCATGATAAAACTGCGTAATGTCATCGAGATGTTGCTGCACACGGGTGAATATTTCAGTTGGGTCAATTTGTGTGTTGTTGGCCCAGAAGCTGGAGGCCGGTTGAAAGCGTTCCACATAGATCTGTTTTTCATCCAGTAAGCGTGCATTAAAACCGGCCTGCTTGTAGACATCGATAACGCTGGATTGAAACATGGGGGTGTCAAGGTGGCGGGGATGCACTTGGGTAAAACGACTAAAGGTCTCTGCGGCATCTGAATACCGCTCTTTACTCAGATATAGGCCAGCGAGATTGGCATAGACAAGCGGTTCATATTGACGGGTGCCGATACGTTCAAAATAGGCCGCTACCCTGGTGCTGTCACCCAGATTGACAAAACTGAGACTGACAGCCCGGAGGGTGTCGCTGAGTCGCTCCTGTTCTGCCGCCGCGATAGCGGTGGGGTTAGCGGCATTGTTATGATCGCTGATCGTTGCATCAAGCAACTGTATGTAGGCATCAAGGGCTGATTGATAATGAGCTTGTTTAAATCGTGACCAGCCCAGCTTGTACAGAGCCTGACGATAGAAAGGGCTGTCTTTGCCCAGGCTTGTGACGGCCTGATAGGCCTGTTCGGCGGTCGGATAATCCTGGAGTACGAAGAGGTGTTCGCCACGACGGAATTGGACTTCGCTGATCATGTCGGATTGACTGTAATTTGTGGCAAAAAAGTTAAGTGCGATCAATGCCTGTTCGAGGTCGCCGGCCTGTTCATAGGCTCGAGCCTGTTGATAGAGGACTTTCTCACGATGGGGATAATCAGGGAAACGTGTCAGTAATTGTTGATATAGCACTGCTGCCTTTGAGGTCGAGGTATCAACACTGCTATTTCCATCGAGTAGTTCCTGTTGTTCCTGTGCCAGGTATAGATCAGCAAGGCGACGCAGGGCCTCTGGTGTCAGGATTGACTCTGTGCTGCTGGATAAAAATTTTTCGTAATGAAGTATTGCTGCCTGACGACTATTGTTAATTGTGATAGCTGGGTGCGGCGGTAACACCGGACCGGGCAACGAGCCAATACGTAATTCATCGCTATCTCTCACGGGTGTTACACTATTACACGCAGCCAGGAGGCTGATCATGCTTAGGCAGGTGATTAGTTGGCTGGTATGCTTAATATGCCAGCTCATCGTTGGGTCTCATTGTTATCAATTTGTTGGGCTAAACGATCATAGTTCCGGGCAAGGGCATAGTGGGCTTGATTGAGGTAATTTTGCAGGCGTAGTTCACGCGATTCGAGTGCTGTTAATGCGATGGTCTTCAATTCAAGCCCGGTAGCTACCAGGGCGCCCTCAACATCAGGTCTGAGTTGACTTATACGGGTCTGGAGTTGATCAATGACATTGTCATCACCTGCGAAGCCAATACCAATGTTTTTTAATACCCGGGCAACTCTTGCCTGGTTGGCCTGGGTGGCCCTGACAGGCGACTTTGTTGCTGCAAATAACTCCTTGATTTTGGTCAGGCGTTGTTCATAATCTGTCTGAATTTGCCAGGACAGGATGCCTTGTAACCATCGTGTCTTGGCTGCCAGGTGTTGTTGATGGGGAATATCCGGCAGGGCAGTAATTCGTTTCTTTAGACGTTCAAGTCGATGCCACTGTGCAAGTTCCTTGGTGGTGGCCAGGCCTATGGGATTGTCCTCATTATCAAGGGCGATAATCTCGTTACTGATTTTTTTGTAGCGCTCCTGGAGCGTTCCAGCTGCATCGGCCTCAAGCAACCTCTGCACGCTTGGTGCCCGTTGTGCATTAGCTTGACGCAGGGTATCAACGACGTCATGCAGGGGTTTGATATTGAGTTCCCACTGTTGTAGCTGACGGCGGAGAAAAAGCAGGTCACGGTAGTTTTTTAGCTGGTGCTGAAAGTCATTGCTGGCGAGTACATCAACCAGATAGGGTGCCGCGCTTAAGGTCTGGAGACGGCTGTCGTTCTGTAACCACGCAGTTGATAAATTATCCGTTGGCTGGATGGTAAAGGTATCCAGCATGTCTTCGTTAATGGACTGTCTGGCCTTTCTTAGTGCCTGTTGTTGTTGTTCAAAAAATGCTACAGCATTTTCATAGTAATACAGGGCATTTTGCTCGTCATTCAGCCTTTCAAAGGCATAGGGAACGGCAAGGTGGGCCTCATGTACTGCAGGGTTGTCATCACGACGTCCCAACAGCTCAAGCCAGGGTGCCAACGCCTTTTCATAATTGCCCTGTTCGGCATCGGCCCAGCCTGCCCCCAGCAGTGCTTCCATGGCATAAGGGCCATGTAAACGGACTCTATTCAGGTAAATCCGGGCCTGATCCACCTGGTTGTTACGTAACATCTCGTAGCCAAGGTTCAGATTGGCACGGTCGCGCAAGGCGCGGAATTCCGGATTGTCAGATTCTAATTGACCCAGCTTATCTAGTTCTTTTTGTCCAGCCTCAATCTGCTGGCTACGTAGCAGCGCAATGCCACGATTGATTTGGAGGTATTCAGTATTACCTTTGGTCGTGTCAATATCCTGCAATTTTTCAGCGGCGCTCTGATCATGGCCCAGGCGCATATCTATAGTAGCTAGTAACAACTGCTGTTGTGCCCCCAGTTGTGCATCTTTAGCCTGATCAGAGAGTGTCAGGGCGCTACGGGCCTGTTCAAGCTGCTTACGTTGATAGGCGCTCTTCCCAAGGAAATACCAGCTTCGCTGACGTACCTGATCAGGAACCGTCTCATCAAAAGTCTTCAGGAACTGTTTTCGGGCCTCATTGGGCATGCCATAGCTTAATTCCATGCCCCCCAGTAATAGCTCGGCATCCTGGGTATGATGTTGTAATAGATTCCTGTCCAGTACGGACATTAGGCGGGTAATGGCTGTGAAGTAATCTTCCTTGTAGAAATGAAAAAGGACATCGCCATAGTGCAGGTCCTGGACGGTTTTATCTTCAGCAGCAGTGATGGTGCCACTGTGACAGAATAAAACCGAGGCCAATAGACAGGCATGCAGGCGACGTGTCATTACCATTCCTTGATCGAAAATTCCGGTTGAAAATTTCCGCTCTTATCAATAATCTTTAACTCAACATATTTTGGGCCGAGACTCTTGGTGATTCTGGCGGTGGTGCCACGTTTGTAATCACGGTCGCGTGGACCCTTGCCGATGAAGCTGGCGACCAGTTCATGCTCACCAATATAGAGATTGCCGATATGTAGACGTTGAACACCGCCGCGGATCAGGGCATCGACTTCTCTGTCGGTATAGAGGTAGTTAGCGACCTCTTTACCGTCAATTTTTAGACTCACTGAGTCTAGGTTAAAGAATTTTCCGATGTCCATCGACAGAAAGACAGAGATCTGAGTGTTGCTTGGGAACAGTAATTCTTCTTCTAGCTGAAAAAGGTCACGATTTAATTCCAGAGCGGCCCGTTTTAGTTCCTGTACCTGATCATCAAGTCCCAGTTCGGCGTTGCTGCTTCCATTCGGTGTCGATGCTGCACCTGCGAGCAATGGCAGCATTACCAGGCAAGCCATTAATAAATAGTTCAAAAACCGCATATCATTTCCCCTTTAACGCTGGGTGTATGTTGAGCTCAAGGCTGAACAGCCCTATTTACAGCCGCGACATTATATCGTCCATTGAATATAGACAGTAGTTAAACCGATCAGTTTATATAGAATACCTGTCCAAGTCATATCGAATGATACTCACGCATAAGGCCCGTCCACGCTGACATAATTACTCATGTGATTCGATTCGTTGTAGTTCGGCTGAGTAGTGCATCTGACCCTGACTATCGACGACGATGGCATCGATACTATCAAGGCGATTAACTAATGCCAGTCCCCTGCTGACGCCGAGGACAAACACACTGGTCGAAAGCGCATCGGTTGTGAGCGCGTCAGGACCAATCAGTGTAGCGCTCTGTAACTCACGGGCTGAATCACCGGTGGTGGGATTGATAATATGATGGTATCGAATATTATCAACCTCAAAAAAGCGTTCGTAGTCGCCTGATGTTGATACCGCGACGTTTTCCAGCGGGATTCTGGCAATAATACCTTCAGGTTGACGTGGGTCCCTGATGCCTATTTGCCAGGGTCTGCCCCAGCGGTCACCGATGACCCTGGTGTCGCCACCCGCAGTAATCAGGCCGTGGCTTATACCCATGGCCTGAATCAGGCGGATACCCTGATCAACGGCATAGCCCTTGGCAATCCCGCCCAGGTCAATCTTGACGCCGGGCTGGGAGAAGAACACCGTGTGTGTATTGGCATTCAGCTGGATCTGGCGGTAATTGATATGACGGGTGGCCTCTTTAAGCGTGGCCGCGTCGGGTTTAATATGGGCACGATAGTCATAGAGAAAACCAACACTGGCAAAGGTGATGTCAAAAGCGCCATTGGTGAGTTGGGAAAATTCGATAGATCGTTGTAATAAATCAAATAATTCGTCACTAATTGTTAGCGGTTGCTGACTCGCCTCACGATTGACACGACTGAGTTCACTGTTGACCTTATAGGGGCTCATGGCCCTGTCGATGCGATGCATTTCAGCCATTACCGACTTTATAGCACGTTCGGCCACGGCATCATTTTCATGGAAGAGTTCAACCGTAATTCGAGTCCCCATGATATCCTGGTTGGCTTTGTGCCATTGGGCCTGGGCAACTCCAGAAGATGTCAGGAGCATCATCACCATGGCGATGAGTTGAATGAGCCCTGATGTCAGTGCTGGAGAAGCCACGTTAAAACCACACTGAAATATAGGCCTGAAAGATATCCGCTTCGAATTCATATAGGGGCTCGGTACCGGGGTTAACGTTGGTGATCATTGTGTTTCGGAAATTATCATAGTAAAACCAGATATGGCGAAATGCCAAGGTGGCTGTCGCACTGGAGATAGACTGCCATCGTCCAGTTGCTAGTGTATAGGCAGCACTTACCCCGATAGAGTGGTCGGTGAAATTGCTGAGTTCCTTATCTCTGGCCAGAAAGTTTTGGGCATCTGCCCGGGGGAATAAATCGCTATAGAACTGGGCATCACTCTGACGGTAGTAACGATAATTTGATTCGAGTACCCACTGGTCAGCTAGCGGATGGGTATAGGCAATATCGATAGTATGGGCAGAGATGTCCCAGTCATCAATATAGTAACGATAACCCATAGCCAATGCCGCGCGATATTCGAGGTAAAGCTTCATCCGTGCCGCAATAGCGTTGCTTGTGCGAGTCCGGGGGTATATTTCAGTCTGAGATTGCGTCGTCGTAGGACTGTCGAGATAGCGGACTGAGCGATACGGATTATTGAGATAGCCCTCTTCGGTGATGCCGTCATAATTGAGGGACATAATCAGGTGTTTAGTCAGAATCTGGGCCAGGTTGACCTGGTATTGATAACGGGCGATATTTTTAGGGACAAAGCCAGGGTCATTATTGCGCGAAACATCATCACTCCCCTGCGAATAGCCCAGCGTTAGTGTTGTCAGGTCACCGAACATCGTCTGGCTGATGCTGAAGTTGGTTGTGTCGGCCTGGTAATCACTTTCATTGCTGTTGCTATAACCGACACTCATGGTGGTGTCATCATGCAGATAGTCGGTGCTGATGGATTTTTGAATTCTCTGTTCGGCATAGGGGCTGCCCTGGGTTACAACGTCAATTGAGGCACTACTAATGCTATCGATATAATAATTGGCCGAGACTGAAAAGCGTTTGCCATCACCTTTGCGGACCAGTATCGAGGGTCCATTGACCTTAACACCACCACCATCATAAGAGTGATAGAGTGCATCTGCACGGTCCTCGGGTAGCACGGCGGCCAAACAAGACTGGGCCCAAAGGCTGACTATAAGGATAATGGCTCTATTAATTACAACCACAGCCGCCTCCAGAACCACCTTCGGCACCTCGGGCACCTTCCCGCACCTGATAGATATGGTGTATATAGCTATCCGCAACTGGGTCACGACTGAATTGCATTATGGGATCGGCAAGGGCGGCGCGTTCGTAGGGTTTGACCCAGGGCTTGATAGAACTGCAGGCATTAAGCGATAGGCCCAGAACAATACTAATCCCCAGGTAACGTAGCGCCAATGTATTTAGGTGCCAGGTCATATTTATTCTCGAATCAACTGCCGTATCTGGTCCTGGTATTCCAGCTCATAGCCGGGTTGATATCCGAGATGCAGGAAGCGCATATTACCGCTACGGTCGATCAGAATGGTGCTCGGCATAGCAACGATACGATAGCGCTCGGTGATGGTGTTGGTGCTATCAAAGAGAACCGGGAAGTTGACCGGAACCTGTTGTAACAATTCTCTGGCTTTGGCCGGGTCTTCTTCAACATTTATGCCCAGAATAGTAAAGCCGAGCGCCTTGTATTGATGATAGAGTTCATCCAGCAGGGGCATCTCCTGACGACAGGGGCCGCACCACGAGGCCCAAAAGTTGAGCATTACTACCTCACCCTGAAGACTCTTGAGCTGAACTGCCTGACCCGCCGTATTTTTAAGGGTGAAGTCCGGTGCCGGGCCGGTAATTGACTCGGCGCTGGCGCTAGTTAGTTGAACTGCCAGTAAAATCATACTATAGAGTGTCATCATGAAGGTGTTAAATACTGGGTTTTTCATTGTGTTACCTCATATCCATAGGCTATTAATATCTGTTTATCGACCATTTTTTATATAATTACTGGTGTCATATTATTCAAATGTTTTTTTGATTATCCTTGGCGTCAGAAATAGACAGACAGTCCTGATGTAAAGGCGAGATTGTGTTTAGTCTCATGACGACCAAACAGGTCGATAGCAAAGATATGATCGCGGGCATCAAGACTCAGGGCCAGCCAGTCATTTAATAAAACGCGATAACCAGTGCCGATAGTCCAGGTGAAGGCATCATTACCACCAAAGCGGGTCCCTCCCAGCCCACCAACCAGATATAGTGCTGATGTCATTGCCCATTGATTACCAATAAAGCTCTCTCCAGGTAGGATATTGACACCGAATACGATGTCCAGGTATTGCAGGGTATGATTGTTGTTTTCTAGTAGTTGAATATTACCTGATAGACGCTCAATACTGGACTGGCCCGTTTCCGTACGGCCAAAGTCGGTCACAACGAAGATATCTTCAGTAATAAAGTAGCCAAGTCGTGTCCCGTAGACCAGGTGGGTGCCAAAGTCCTCGACATTCATTAGGCCAGTAAAAAGACCCAGTTGAAAATTATCTGTGTCAATGTTGGTACGGTCGATATCACGTCGTTCTATCTGAGGTTGAATCACCTGCTCTTGCTGATTGGTCTCGGCCGTAAGGGCCAGTGAACCATAAAGCAGGGCTAACGCCGCTATGCCTGCTAGAAGAAAACTGCGAATCCGGCTTTCCATTCGTCTATCTCCTGATTGTCATCTAGTCGGCCCGGTGTCTGGCCCTGAAAGATTACATACTTGCTATATTGAACACGAAATATAAACCGTTGTGCCAGGTAGATGCGCAGCCCTGCCTGCATCTGGGCTAACTGATCGCTGTGGTCCGGTTCCTGGGTCAGGGTTGTATGTGGGTTGCGCCTGATAATCCCGGTCCCCAGACCAAAAAAGGGTGACAAGCGGGCGTCTGGATATGGGTGGATAGTTATACCGGCTGTGATTATAAAACCGCTGGCAAAATCACTAAATAGTTTGGAGGTAGCAAGTTTGATCGACAGGTTCGGCGTCAGGGCGTAACTGCCATACAGTGTCATGGCCTGATAGTTTTCGAAATCACCACCCAGGGTGCCAATTTCCAGGTCATGGCGGGTAAATGATTCAATTGTAACGGCAGGGAAATGGGTGAGTTCGCCATTTGTCCTGCGGGTAAGATTGAGTTGATTCAGGTCTACCCAGCCTTTCTTGCCATCGTTACCAAGAACCTGGAACCAGTTCAGTTGACGTTGAATGATGTTGATCCATTCCCCACGTTCGACGATATGAAAAATAGGATAACCACGACCTGGCCCGGTATGATATTCAATATAGGGTTCAACGACCTCTACCGCATCAGCATCGGCCCAGGCAGTCCTGGCGCACAACATGAGCCCTGTTAACACTAGTACCAGGGCTGTAATGGGCCAGTGTAGCAGGGTGGCTGAGTCGCTGTATTTGATGGATCCCAACAAGTTTATTATCCGGTGCCTGTTAGCATTAGGGAGCGATAGCAAAGGGGTCATTGTAATACTGACCGCCGATGTCTAGCCATTCTGCAATCAATCTGAGTTCAGCAGTCTCAAGGAATCCGGCATGTGTCTGACCAGGACCAAACTTGTCAAAGAAAGCGTTGCTGGCAAGCGCTCCTGCCACACGCATTGAGGCCGGATAGGTAATGAGGCTGGGGATCAGGTTTGTCGGCGGATCGAGAAACACCAGATTACCCATTGCATCCAGTTCAGGCACCTGATCAGTTATGAACAATTCATTATAGGAATCAAATCGATTACCTTCAGTGACGGTACTGGTTAGATTAAGTTCGGCAGCCGGCGGGTTGCCGCTATGACAGCTGATGCAGGTATTTGCACCTCGGTCGCGTTCCCATAAGGGTTGAATGTGTTCAGGATAGTTGATGTTTGCTCGACACAGGCGATCCCAGTTACTTAGGCAGTCGCTGGTTGTCGGTGCTGTAGTGAGTAGATCGCCATAGCGTAGAGCGATGTCAGGATCCTTACCCAGCATTAATACGACATCATCACTCCAGGTATCAGTAAACAGTAAATCCATGCTGGGGTTTAAGGCCAAAGGGTCAGTCCGGGTGCGGGCCTCAGCCATGGTCTCGCCGGCATCGGCAAAGACAGTGCTGAGAGTTGTCGGGAACTGATAACCATTACGTGGTGCACCATTATAGAGGGCTGGCCAGGCATCAGGACGGCCATGAGACTGGTTGATAGAACCACTATGGCAGCCATTACATTGCAAAGTTTCCCCTGGTTTTACCTGTAGCCAGCTCTGATGACGATCAGTGATGCGTTTGCCATCGGCATCTACCAGGCTAATGGCCAGGGCAACATCGGCAGGTACTTTTACCTTAACGGAGCCATCCGGTTCTATTGCGGCATAACCGATGATTTCGCGCATCATCTGCTGGGTACTGACACCAAAGTCGTCTGTATTCAGGTTAATCACGGTTCGATCTGGAATACCTACGGCCTTGATGATGCGTAAAAATCGGGCTGGACGCTGACTTGCATCGGTCTGCTGTAGATTAGCCATCGTGCTGATGTCGGTAATGGCACTACCGAGGTTATTGTAGCTACCATCAAAGTCATAGACGCTGCGGATATTGAGTATCCCTACTTGTTCCGCTGCCAGGGTCTGATCCAGGTCATCGGAATTGAGGGGGTTTAGCTGGGGTACCTTGTCAAGAATGACCTGAGGCTCAGGTCTGGGCTGTGCTGCAGCTATATCGGTATACATAATTCCTTCATTAGCAGCGATAATAGGTAGTTGAGTATTATTGCTGCGGTCGAAGAGATAGATACTATATATAGGGGGCGCTTCTATAGTCGGACTGGTTAATAGTCGCTCAGGAGTGCAGGGCACAATCGTTGTGGTCTCCTGAATCCGACAGGGTGCCCAGCTGACTAATGCCCGTTTGGTGCCGTCCCATAACGGAATGAAGGCGTTATAACGACCGCCAATACTGGGTGAGGCATTCGAGTGGGCTAGGCCTGCCGTTAAAGATTGCTGGGCTGGCCCAGTTAGGATGCCGATATTGTCTACGTTCGGCTGGTTGTTTTCGACATAATGAGTGACATCGATTTCAATAATATCTCCACCCTGTTGCGTTCCTGTGAAGGGTCTGATCAGGGCGGTAATGGTCCCATCAGGGGTTTCATGAGGACGTAAAAACTGTATGGTCGAGTTATTCGTGCCAGTGTTGTGGCTATTGGCACCATAGAGTAGTTGTAATTGTGTACCATCCGGGTTGACCTGATAAAGATGCATGGCATTACTATTGCCCATATTGTCCCATCGGGTAAAAATAATCTTACCGCTTTGCATGACATATGGGTCAAGATCATGACTCTGATTAAAGGTGATTTGATGCAGGTTTCCGCCATCGGCAAGGTCCATTACATGTAGACTGAAGGTGTGTTCACGTCGGTTTTCATCTAGGGCAGTGTATTGCTGCCTGTTTTCATCCAGCAAAATGGCCTGAGAACGTTCCTGGCGAGTTGAGGCAAAGATAATGCGTTCCTGACCGGGTGGTCCAGGCAGGTAGCGAGGAGCCAAATCCTGTCCCTCGTTGGCAACGATATCGGCTGTAATAATTCGGCGTAACTGGTCGGTAGCAATATTGTACTCCCAGATATTCCAGCTCGGTTGGTCTTCAGGTGCCGTATTGGCAAGCTCTGGTCTATGTAAAGCAAACAGCATCCGGGTGCCGTCGGCTGATATGTCGATGTCTTTGATATCGCCTGATGCTCCAATTATGCGCGAACTAACGTCATGCTCTTTTGCCCCAGGCGCAGCGAGTTCCCGGTAGTAGAGTATTGCCCCAGGGTTAAAGGTGGCTGGTCTACGACTATCGGCGGTATCCATCGTAGGCATAGGGCGTTTGACATAGGCAATGCCATAATCCTGGATCAATGTATCATTTGCTGTGGTTCCACCACCGCATCCCTGGAGGCTGATTAGGTAGACAGTCAGGGCTATTAGCCGAAGTATTAATCGATTGTCTGGGTGACTTGTTGGTGTCATTGCTTACTCATAGTCTGCTGTTGCTGTAGTTTCGTCATGCCCTGTCCATAAGCCAGATTTTTGTCATATGGCTACAATATGCATTTTTTGCTCCATATTGAGCTGTGTGCACTATATATTAACGGCCGATTCCAGTCAGAGAACGCCTTCACAGATTTACTCTTCGGAGTTAAGTCCAGCTTAACGTTGATTTGGCGTTATAGGCACCCAATAATTCTTTCACCATGTGCACGGTTCTATTGGGCTATGGCGATCGGAGATGCTGATTTGACGATTAGTTCACAGCTTCCTCGGCAATAACCCCGTATTCTGGCTGCATTTACTGGGGACAGGCTTCAATCTGCCGATGCCATTTTAAAAATGAGTGAATGATTCTTGATGACCAGGATATTGATGTGGCTAGAAGCCACATTGCCGCTATAGCGTTTGGTGTGTCCTGGTTTTTTTGGTAAGACGAATGAAAAGTTTGAGATTTACATGAAGCATACAATCGAAACAAGACGAGCTCAAATTTGTCAGGTATCAGTGATTTTCCTGCTGGTTTTCCTCGCGCTAATGGCTAATGTCAGTACGGTCCTTGCTGGTGATCTGGAACGTCGTCAGGCCAAGCGTATGTATGACCGCCTGGCGGGTGTGCCTCCGACAGCGTCAGTGCTGGATCAGATGGAACCATTAATGACAAACTCTCCAGAGGCCGCAGCCCAGGTCGCTATGGATGACCCCGGTTTTTATAATGTGACACTGAAGAATTTTGCTATGCCCTGGACCAATGAGGCCCAGGATGTGTTTTCACCATTAAATGATTATGTTGCTACCGTAATAGGTATGGTGCGAGATGAGCTACCATTTAATACCGTGTTATATGACGATATTCTGTATATCGGTAGTGATAGCAATGCCCCTGATTATGCCAATGCCAATAATGATCACTATATCTACCTAGAGGCCAACAACGTTAATCTGAAGACTGATCTGGTTCGGCGTCTTCAATCTCAGGTTACCGGTTTACAAAGCCAGGCCACTGCGGGTGTGTTGACAACCCGGGCTGCAGCGCGGGCCTTTCTGATTGACGGGACCAATCGGGCGATGTTTCGATTTACAATGATGAACCATCTGTGTACTGATCTGGATCCGATCAAGGATATTAGTCGTGACCCAGGTCGAATTCGTCAGGATGTCTCACGCAGTCCTGGCGGTGATAGTCGTGTTTATATGAATAATTGTGTTGGTTGTCATGCCGCTATGGATCCCATGATTCAGGCCTTTGCTTATTATGACTATCGATACCCGGCAGGTAATGAAGATGCTGGCCAGTTGGTCTATACCGCCGGTAGTGTTCAGCCTAAATACCTCATAAATGCCGAGACCTTCAAACATGGCTATGTTACCGATGATGATCACTGGGATAACTATTGGCGCTATGGGCCGAATTCAGCGCTGGGTTGGAGCAACTCACTGACTGGTCATGGGGTCGGGGCAAAGTCGTTGGGCGAAGAGCTAGCCAGTTCAGAGGCCTTTGCCCAGTGTCAGGTAAAGAAGGTGTACAAGGCCGTCTGTCTACATGATCCTGCAACGGCAGATGCCACAGCGCTCAATAATATGCTGACCAGCTTCAAGGCTGATTACAACCTCAAGACCGTTTTCGCCAAGGCCGCTGTCGCCTGTAAGGGGGATTAATTAATGCTTGTTACCTTGAGGAAACAGTTTGTCTTATGGTTATTCATCTGCATCTATTTCAACCTGGCAGCCTGTGGTGGAGGCGCCAGTACCAGTGATAATATAGCCCCCAATGCCTTAGGTGCTAGCATTATCCCGGACACCATTGGTCAGCCCGCATCTGCTGATGTGCAGTCATTTAAACTCAATGTGTGGAATAAGTTGTGGGAAGGCGGTGCCTGTGTGGAGTGTCATGTTGGTGGGCAACAGGCCCCTGAATTTGCACAACGAGATATCAATACGGCATACAATCTCGCGCTATCCATTGTTGATACTGTTAACCCTGGTCAGTCGCGGATGGTGACAAAGGTCCGGGGAGGTCATAATTGCTGGTTATCCAGTAATGATGCTTGTGGTGATATTATTCAGGCCTATATTGAGTCCTGGGTGGCTGATGGTGGAGTTAGCTCGCGGGCAATTCAGCTGGTGATGCCTGAAAGTATCCGTAATCCAGGTCGTACCAAGGTACTACCATCGGCCGCACCGGTGGCGTTTAACGCGGTTCATGATCTACTGACCCAGCATTGTGCCGGCTGTCATAGGGAAAATTCAGCTACGCCGCAATCGCCATTCTTTGCTGCGGCTGATATCAATGACTCCTATGCTCTTGCCCGTGAAAAAATTGACCCCAATGATCCGGTGGATATAACTCTGGCACAATCCCGCCTAGTCGTGCGTCTGCGTGATGAGTTTCATAATTGTTGGAGTGCCAGTTGTGTTGTGGATGCACAGCAAATGCATGATGCTATTCAGTCAATGGTTGGGCCGATTGTGCCACAGGCTGTCAATCCGAGTCTGATTACCAGTAAAGCGCTGACATTGAAGGAGGGTATTATTGCCTCCGGTGGTAAACGTCATGAGAGTAATCAGATTGGTCTGTGGGAGTTTAAGACTGGTTCCGGTTCAACTGCATTTGATACCAGTGGTGTTTTCCCGGCCCTGGATCTTTCATTAAGTCCAGGCGTTGAGTGGGTCGGTGGTTATGGTGTGCGTTTTACAACGCCAACGGCAAAACTACAGGGTTCTACAACGGAAAGTGCGAAATTGTATGACCGGATTACTCCGAGCGGCGAATACAGTATCGAGGCGTGGGTAGCACCAGCCAATGTGACACAGGAAGATACTCGAATTGTCAGCTATTCCGGCAGTGTGGATCGACGTAATTTTATGATGGGTCAAACCCTCTACAGCTATGACTATTTTCAGCGGGGACCAAACTCAGATGCTAATGGTGGTGCTGCTCTAAGTACCGCTGATGCTGATGAGGATGCCCAGGCGAGTCTGCAGCATGTGGTAATGACTTATGACCCGATCAATGGCCGACGTATTTATGTTAATGGTATTGACACCGGTGATGTCGATAGCGCCGACCCTGGTGCCCCGGGTAGTCAAATCTGGGCCCGTAATTTTGCCCTTGTCCTGGGTAATGAGGTTTCTGGTACGCGCCCATGGAGTGGCACCATACGTCTGGTGGCCATTCATGATCGGGCCCTGACGCCGGAGCAGATAGAGCAAAACTATGTTGCCGGTGTGGGTGAAAAGTATTTTCTGTTGTTTGCCATAACCGATCTGGTTGATCCTGATTTTGACCCGAATACTGATAGCCATCATGCCTTTATTATGTTCGAGGTGAGCCAGTACGATAGCTATAGTTATCTGTTCGATAAGGCCACATTTATTAGTCTGGATCCGAATTTTTTACCCGTTAATATCCCCTTAAAGGCACTGCGTATCGGTATTAATGGGAAAGAGGTTGTGGTCGGTCAGGCTTACAGGCGCCTGGATACAACCATTGATAGCAGTGCCGGATACAGTGCAATGACTGGGCAACTGTTGGCAGATATTGGCACAGTCATTGGGCTTGAAAATGGCCCGGATTCCGATGAATTTTTTATCAGTTTTGAACAGATCGGTACCCGGTCGAATGTTGTAATTGAGTCGCAGTTATTACCACAGGCATTAAGCCTGTCAGCAAATGCGGTCTCAGCTATTGGGTTGCGTACATTCGATGAGATCAATGCCGCGATGGCCCAGATGACTGGAGTCGATCCGCTAACCATCAAGCCAGTATATGACCGTGTTCGGCAGGCTCTGCCCTCGGTTGAGACCCTGGAAGGGTTTCTCTCCGCCCATCAAATGGCTATCAGTGAATTATCAATTATGTATTGTGATGCGCTGGTTGAAAATACAGCTAATCGCAATAGTTTCTTTGGCTCGGGTATTGATTTTAACAATATGGACTGGATGGCAACATCGCAGGATATTTATGATGGTTTTATTGGTCTGCCCGACCCCTTGCAAAATCATTTAACCAGCGGCCCGAGTTTCGGCGAAGTCTCGACCGAGTTGCTGAATCTACAGACACGTCTGTGTGTTGGTGGCTGTGATTCCGCTCGCTCGCGCGTGGTTCTGAAATCCATGTGTGCGGCAACGCTTGGTAGCGCTGTGATGCTGGTGCAGTAATTAATACGATGATTGATAATAATACAACAGCCTGGTTGAGAAATGGCGGCGGTGATGATGAGCAACAGCCCGGGTTGTGGATGGGTAATGTTAGAGCTATGAACGCTGATACGTCCATGAGTAAGAGAGGTCTTCAGGTATGACAAAACACGATAAACTTCTGCATCCGGATGCACCCTTATTTCACCTGGACCACCCACGACCGGTGTCGCGGCGTGATTTTCTCCGCCAGGGATTTATTTCTGGCGCAGGTTTGGTTGTCGGGTCATCGCTATTGGGGACGCTGTTGGGCTCACAGCAGGCGCAGGCGGCATTGTCAGCGGATCTTACTGCGCTGGCTTCAAATGTCAATTGTAAGCTCGGTGGTACGGGTGGTGGCATCCCCTTTATCTGTATTGATCTGGCCGGTGGTGCCAATATCGCCGGTTCAAATGTCCTGGTTGGGCAACAGGGTGGTCAGCTAGATGGGTTGAGTACAGCTGGTTACAACAAGCTGGGGTTGCCCGGAGATATGGTGCCGGGTGGGGTAGAGGTAACGCCGACGGCGACAAGTAACGGTGATTATACTGATACCACGTTGGGTCTGGCTTTTCATTCCAACAGTGCAATGTTAAAGGGTATCCTCGAAAAGGCCATCACTGGTCGGGGTAATATTGATGGTGCGGTTTTACCGGCCCGATCAGAAAACGATACCGGTAACAATCCTCATAATCCTATGTATGGTATTGCCCGAGCCTTAAAACAGGCTTCGAGTAGTAATCCGGGTAATCAGTCATACCCGGGTAGTGTCGTAACACTGGTGGGATCCCGCAATTCAGATTCGGGTGGAAACTCGATGGCGCCAGCCATGATGATTGATCCGAGTATACGTCCGACCAAGGTGGACAGGCCGACTGATGTCACCGGAATGATAGATACCGGGAATCTGACAGCGATCCTCGACCCTGATGATGTTGTCCCGGTGATGGAGTCGATGGCGCGGTTGAGTAATGGCAAGCTTAATTATGTTAATACCCAGCTCGCTAACGATACGATCATTAAGGACCTGGTGCGTTGCGGCTACATCAAGTCTGCTGATATTGCCGATCGCTTTGCCGGGGTCCCGGTCGATCCGGCGACAGATCCGGATATTGTCGGTGCAACCGGGGTGTTTTCGCAAACTGAATTTGACAGCGATGGGGAATTTCGAAAGACTGCCTCGGTAATGAAGATGGTGCTCAATGGCTATGCCGGTGCCGGAACTATAACGATGGGGGGGTATGACTATCATACCGGTGACCGTTCCACCGGAGAGCTGCGTGATTTACGCGCGGGTCGTTGTATCGGGGCCATCCTAGAATATGCGGCCAGGTTGAATACGCCAGTGATGGTCTATGTCTGTAGTGACGGCTCAGTATTCAGTAATGGGATGGTCGATGATAGTCTTAATGGCGGCGGCAAAGGCGTCTGGACAGGGGATAATCAATCAACGGCCTGTTCATTTTTTCTGGTCTATAATCCGGGTGCACCACCGCAGCTGATTCGTGCTGATCGTCAGATTGGATGGTTCCGAGCCGACGGTTCTGTTGAGACAGCCAGTTCGGTAGCTGCCAATAATGTCAATTTATTGGTAGAGACTGTAATATTGAATTATCTCGCCCTCAGTGGTCAGCAGAATGCTTATCAATTTCTGCCCTTTGCAACATTACCAGCCTCGCTTTATGACAGTGTGACTGCCTTTGCGCCTTTAGGTTGAAGTCCCAACTGGACCCGTTATGTATCTCTATTTGGTCGTTGTTATGCGCAGCCAGTTGGTCCCTTAGTTTAATTCAGAACCCTGTAGCCACGATTTAACAGGCAGTTTTTAACAACCATTTCCTTTTCCTGGCGAGTCGCTGCCGCGCCACTGGCGCCACCGCTGACCGCACCAACACCGGCGAGTCTCTTAGTATCACGCCCGTCACCCAGAATGGCACCAATAGCACCGCTAATCACAGCGCCAACAACGGCGCCTTCACCGGCCTTCTGATCGACCTGTTCGGCCAGTTGCCGGCATTCGGCCAGGTCCAGCTGGTACTGCGTCTGATCAACACCGCCCGGGTCAATGATGATCTGATGTCGGGCGCAGGCGCTTAGAAAAACTGCTATTACGGTGAGTAATATCACTCTAATAATCATCTTCGGTCTCCCTTGATTGCCCGCTAGAGAAGTTAAGTATACTCAATACTCATTTCCGGGGTAAATTAACAGCGTCGGATTGAGGTGTATAAGAATAAATAATGATCCCTATAAGAATGATTAATTATCGTAAATGATAAATTATCGCTAAGATGGCCGTCAGTTGAAACAATATTAATGAGGAAGGTGATATGAATGCACTACATGCAGAAGTAATTCATGACATCCTGGGAATTACCTCAGCTACTGCTGTGAGGCAGGGCCAGCTTGATGGCAGTGATCGGACTTTAAGCGCCGTGTTTAAGTCATCCGTCCTGGGTGAAGAACTCGACGCTATTGAGTGTGAGTTGCTAGCGGCAATTATGGAGGTTGGTCATTTAGGTTCAGGTGAACGCTTGGTGACCGAAGGCGATGTTGATAGCCGGCTGGTTCTTGTTGCGGCAGGTGAGGTTGCCGTGATGTCCAGGAAAGACGGCAATGAGACGAGTGTCTACACAATGACTCAAGGCGAATGTGCCGGTACCAGGGCTTTTGTTGATGGTACTCCACGTAAGGCCACCCTGCAGGCTGTTGGTAGTGCAACAGTGTATACCCTGAAGCCAGAAGACCTAGAGGCCGTGATTGAGCTAAATCCCGTGATGGCCTACAGGGTGATGCGCGGCCTGTTCAGGGCTACCCATAATAACTTGATAAGAGTCAGCCATGAGCGACAACAACTAAGCAACTATATCACCAAAACTGGTGGTCGGTATTGATGGCAAAAGAAGTAGGCGAAGGGGCTTTAATTTGATTCTTCGCCTGCATTGGTCATCATTTGGCTAATAGTTTGATTATTTCGGTTTGCGAAACTTGAAGATAAATTTGTCTGTCCTGCCGCGGATATCAGGCTTGAAGACATTCATCATATGATCGTCCGCTGGATTGTTCAGGATATCGGCTTCCGCAACCAGCTCAAAGCCAGCTGCCTCCACTTCTTCTTTTACCAGGGATGGGTCGATGCGGTGTAATGTGCTCGTGTCTCTCAGGCCAGAACCTGTTTCAGCACTATGGTCCAGGATCAGGTAAATACCACCGGGCTTCAGGGCATCATATATGGCGCTGTTAAGTTTAGTGATATTGGCTGGGCCGAGAAAATCAAGCCGCAGGTCATGATAATTCATTGAGGTCCATACCAGGTCAAGTTTTTCCGGCGTATCGAAATGATTGACCGGTTTGCGTACCACGCTGACATTATTATAGGCAGAATCATTAGTGACCGCTTTAATACCGTTGGCAAATTTATCCGGTAGCTCTTTAGGGATAAAAGCATATACATGCCCCTGTGCCCCAACGATTTTAGACAGCAATCGAGTTACATAACCCCGGCCTGGGATAAAATCTGCGACCCGATCGCCGGGCATAACACCTGAAAATTCCAGTACCTGTTGTGATTTACGGTTGGTATCCTGCATTCGGTCCGAGTCTGGTCGGGCCGGGTCGGCGATAGCGGCAGCAATACTGACCTTGATATCAGATGCTGTACTATTGAGTGAGAATGGCGAGGCTAGTGCAGCGAATAGACTGGCCAGGAAGATGGGCGTCGGGAGATGTGATTTAAATCGTATCATAATCGGCTCCTGTTCTGCTGAAGGTATCTGGGTAATCTATCATATGTACATATAACGCACAGCCTGACCAGATGATAGTAATTTTATCCTATCCTGGTTGTCGAGCACCTGTGGTGGCCGGGAGTGGAGTTGCGGTTGAGTGTTAGTTATAAACCGTCAGGACCGTTGGGGTTTCTGGGCGGTAGCCATTCCCGATTGTCGCGGTTGCCAAAATTCGCTCGAGAGCCTTTCAGGGTCTGCTCTTCTTCGGTCACAAGTGCTTTAGCGCGGGTTATATAGGGTTGATTTTCATGTAATGGGGTAGTTGGGTCATACAACGTAGCCAGATCACGCAGGTTGCGTTGATCGTTTAGTACAAAGCCACGAGAGTGGTGTAGCGCCG
>CAZYTT010000026.1:0-20389 GCA_964650235.1 uncultured Gammaproteobacteria bacterium
TTTGGTCGTGGTCCTGTTGATCGCTTGGGTTTTCTAGTAGCTCGTGTATATTGGCCTCAATAATTCGGTAGCCGACATTTCCGTAAAGCTTCTGCCTCCCTTCATTAAGCACAAATGTAGGACTGCCGGTGATGAGTAATTGATCTGTCTGGGCGTAATCGACGCTGAGGCGGGCATGGGCGGTGCCGTTATTTAACTTCTGCTCGACAGCATCGCGTGATATCGATAAGGCCTCGGCAATGGCATATTGTTCATCCCTGCGGGCGATATTGCGACCTTCGCGGAAAAATGCCTGACGTAATTGCCAGGCACATTCTTCAGTGAGAGTACGGCCCGAGTTATCGCTACTCAGCCCCGAATCCTGTTGTTGAATTGCTTCGACTGCCTTAAGGAACAAATGACTGCTCATTGACGTGCTTGGACATGCTTTTGTCCATGCATCTGGGTGTAGACTAATAAAATCATATTTTTCGCAGACATTTTCAATATGTTTGCGATAGCCAATAAATCCACCGCGGTTTTGCCAGTCATTTTCTATTTTATCTATGGCATCACCAAAGACCGAAATATAGTGACAATTTAGATTTATTTTGTCAGCGAAATCCTTACGTAATTGATCAAGCCTGATCTGAGCAATGTAGGCCCAGATGCATAGGACATCGGAGAAATAATCGATTTTAATAGGGGCGTGAGCTGATTTGTCCATTGATTAGACCTGTGATTTTAGAATAAATTTAAAATTCAATGACTAGCGTTATTTATCTGCAACATTTTATTGATCATCCGCTTGATCGAGGCGTCAAATGGCATTGACTGGAGTTCAGCAACTGCAAACCAGCGCAGGTCATGGGATTCATCAGAGATTGATAACTGGTCATCGCGGCTGGCCTTGAACAGAAATCTAATATCGAAGTGATCATGTTCGGGTTCTGATTTTCTCGCCGGTATTAAATGGATGTCGATATCAAAGATGGCTTCATTAACAGGCTCAATGTGATGCAGGCCTGATTCTTCCCTGGCTTCACGCAGTGCAGCGTTCAGGATATCATCATCGCTCTCTATATGACCGCCCAATTGTAACCAGCGATCTAATTTTCGATGGTGAGTTAGCAGGGCGTGGGTCTGGGTATGATCAATAATCCAGCTGGACGCAGTGACATGGCCTATAGTCAGTTCACGACTACAGCAATTCGGAAATTGGTTAACAAAGTCGATAATTCGGCGTAGATGGGCAGCCTCCATTTCATCAACAGCCTGGTGGGCGCGTAATGCCTGTTTTAGTCCTGTGTAATCCATGGCTTGATTTTACCTTGCTGATGAAATAAAAAAAGCCCGGTTTATACCGGGCTTTTCAGGGCTAGATACTGACAATATTAGAAAGGTAGGCCGTGTGATGCGCCGCCCATGAACATCAAGAGCGGGATAGAGAGTAGGGTGTTGGTTCTCGATGCCAGTAAGGCGACACGCTTGGCCCTGGCAATCTCTTCAGCAGAAGCGGTGACCATGCCCAAGATCTTTTTTTGATTAGGCCAGATTAATGCCCAGACATTAAACAGCATGATCGTACCCAGCCACGCGCCTATGCCAATAGTGGTGTGGTACTGTGTGCCACCCTCGGTTAAACCAAGTGCCATTGCCTTGGTGAAGTCAGCCCCCAGGTAGGCTGCGCCGCTGACCCAGGTCGCCACGGCGGCCCAACGGAACCATAATAAGGCCCGTGGTGCGACATATTTACCAATGGCGGCAGGGCCAGGGCCATCTTTATCAGCCATGGCGGCGGCCATGGCGGGGACCTGGACAAAATTAAAGTAGTAAAGCAGGCCGATCCAGGTAATGCCGGCCATAAAGTGTATCCAACGGTCTATGGGAAGAAATTCCATGATGTCTCCTGAAGCTTTCTATAGCTAAATTAAATGTATTAGGTAAACGGGTTAGCTACTCAACCTACATGGCTGGTTCTATAACCCCGATAACTAGAGTCAGGACGACGGTTAAAACCACGCCTGAAATAATTGTTCCGAGTATTGAATCGAGTGGATTCATAATCATCTCCTACATATTTGAACTGTTATAAAAAAACAGATTGGCCATCGATTATGGCAGGCATCCTGCTACACTCTGTTGCGAGCCGCAATCTAACATAGCCGTGCCACGCTGCAAAATGTAGTTTGAGGTTAAATGAAGGCCTTACCATAAATCCTTATTGTTTTACTCAGGTATTATACGTTAGAATATGCATTAATTCCAGTCTAGTCGCTCGTTTTTATATTGAAAGGTAATAACTATGGAAATCATTGAAAGAATCAAGCAACAAATTGGCAGTGCACCGATAGTCTTATACATGAAAGGCACGCCTCAGTTTCCTCAGTGTGGGTTTTCCGCCCAGACAGTTGAGGCCCTGAAGGCCTGTGGCGCCAGTTTTGAACATGTCAATGTATTGGCAGACCCCGAGGTCAGGGCCAATCTTCCTGCCTATGCTAAGTGGCCAACATTCCCTCAGTTATATATTGAAGGGGAGTTGATGGGGGGGTGCGACATTGTAATGGAGCTATACCAGCGTGGTGAGTTGCAGAACCTGGTCGATAAGGCCCTGGGTCGATAAAGCTCAGGATCGATAATGCTCGGGGCCAGGTAGTGGGCCTTAATCGCTCGCTATCGGTAATACGAATAGCCACATCTGGTGATGTGGCTATTACTTCAATCAGCGGGCTGCAATTACAGCTTGCCACTCATTAACAATTTTACAGAACAGGGTGGCAGTCTGACGGGCATCGTAGAGGGCTGAGTGGGCACTGTCATTATCCCATTCAATGCCAGCGGCCCGCGCAGCTCGTGCTAATACGGTCTGACCATAGGCTAGACCGGCCATAGTGGCCGTGTCGAAAGTGCTGAATGGGTGAAAGGGATTGCGCTTTATCTTGCATCGTTCTACAGCGGCATTGATAAAGGCAATATCAAAGGCCGGATTATGTCCGACCAGGATTGCACGACTACATCCAGCCTCTTTGACGGCCTTTCGTATCGGTGTAAATATTTGCCCCAACGCATCACGTTCCAGTTTAGCCATTCGAAATGGATGGTAGGGGTCAATACCGGTAAATGCCAAGGCGCTCTCTTCAAGGTTGGCACCCGGAAAAGGTATGACATGACAGGAGTGACTTTCCTTTATGTAGAGATCCCCGTCCTCATTCATATCGGGTATAACCGCCGCAATCTCGAGCAGGGCATCGGTCTGGGCATTGAACCCTCCGGTCTCTACATCGACGATAATTGGTAGATAACCACGAAAGCGGGTGGCTAATGAGCTGAACAAAGCATTGCTGGGCATGATGTGACTGCGTGATAATTGATAGGCGACAAAGATACCGGTTATCGATAGGTACTACAAGCTTAGTAGGTATTTGCGAGCGAGTGGGCTGTCAGGTCTCGCCCCTCGGTGAGCATGTAGTCGAGAAAGGCCTGGGCAACAATTGAGAGCTGTTTACCCTTAGGATAACAAAGATACCATTGGTCCTTAATTGGAAAGCCTTCAACATTCAGTACCACGATTTCTCCGGTGCTGATCTCATGGGTGAGGGCGTAGAGTGATAACAGGGATATGCCCAGTTCACCAATAACGGCCTGTTTGATGGCCTCATTACTCCCTAGCGCCATGCTGCTCTTGAAACTGATGTTCTGTTCTTTGTGGAGTTTGTCCATCGAAAGATAGGTGCCGCATCCGGGTTCCCTCAAGATGAAGTTTTCCTGACTGAGTTGATCCAGTGGTATGTTTTTTTGTTGCGCCAGATGATGATTTGGTGAGGCTAGGATAACAAGCGGATTTTCCAGAAACGGGATAGTATGTATCTTTGTGTCGGTAGGTGTCTGGCCCACAATATAGATGTCATCGAGATTTTGTTCGAGTCGTTCAAGAATATGCTGACGGTTGGCAACCTCCAGGGCTACATTAATGCCCGGGTATTTTTTACAGAAATCACCCAGAATTCGGGGGGCAAAATACTCCGCTGTGGTCACACCAGATAGATTCAGATTGCCCTTTTTAATACCCTGAATATCTGCTGATCGCATTTCAAAATTGTAGAGAGAGGTAAATACTTCGTGACAGGTCTTGAGTAGTTCCTGCCCTGTATCCGTTAAATAGATGCGTTTACCGATTTGATTATAGAGAGGCACCCCAACAATTGTCTGGAGCTTCTTCATCTGCATTGACAGGGTTGGCTGGGTCAGATGGAGCTCATCAGCTGCCATTGTAAATGAGGCGTGTCTTGCTACGGCCTCGAAAACCTGGAGTTGTCGAAATGTCGCATGACGAATCTTAATCATGATGGCCTCTGTTTACATATAAACAATCATCTATGAAGACGATAAAGATATTTGATTATTATTTATATATCGCTTTGGGCATAATGTCTATTAGTGGTCAACAGATGGTCACTTTTAAAAAAGCGCACATGGGTCTGTCCCCCCCCCCTCTCTACAGACATCCCCTATCCATGTGCGCTTTTTTTTTTAATTTAGGATGGCCCGATAACAAATCGTTACCTACTTTATTCCATTGCAATAATTTCGGATCGTCTAGACAATTTAAATCAGCTATCTGGACGAGCAACCCTGTTTGGAGTTCTGGACTAAATTTTGGTCTGGAAACTTGGCGTGACCTAGACCTGTAGTGTCCAGCTTAGGTCCTGATCGGCCAGCAGTGGTACAAGCGTTTTGTCACAATAAGGGTAATCAGTAGGAATGGTCCAAGATTTACGTGTCAGGGTGATATTTTCACTGTTTACCGGTAGGCCATAAAATGCTGGGCCGAAACGACTGGCGAATCCTTCTAGCCTGTCCAGGGCCTGGGCCCGGTCAAATATCTCAGCATAGATTTCAATTGCTGCATGAGCCGAATAGATGCCGGCACAGCCACAGGCCGTCTCTTTTTTGTCCTGGGCATGAGGGGCGCTATCAGTGCCTAGAAAAAATTTTGGATTACCGCTGATAACCGCATTTAATAGCGCCAGGCGATGGGACTCACGCTTTAGTACCGGTAGGCAGTAGTAATGGGGGTGGATACCACCAGACAATATGGCATTACGATTAAACATTAAATGTTGAGGTGTGAGTGTTGCCGCGACCCTGTTTGAACTGGCAGTTACGAAGTCCACTGCATCAGCAGTGGTGATATGTTCAAATACAATGCGGAGTGCCGGGAAATCTCGGTGGATTGGTGCCAGGCGCTCGTCAATAAAGACCTTTTCTCGATCAAAGATGTCAATGTCCCTGTCGGTAACCTCGCCATGTACCAGCAGTGGTATGTCGTGTTCTTGCATGGACTCCAGCGTAGGATATAGCTGGTCAATACTGGTAACGCCATGTAATGAATTAGTGGTTGCCCCGGCCGGGTATAATTTGCAGGCTACGACCTGGTTACTGCCAGTTATCTGAGTGATATCGGCTGGGCGGGTATTGTCAGTCAGATACAAGGTCATTAATGGGGTAAAGCTGGCGTCGGCGGGGATATGCTCAATAATACGACGGGCATATTCTTCAGCCTGATTGACCGTCGTCACCGGTGTTGCCAGATTAGGCATGACGATGGCGCGATTAAATTGCCTGGCTGTGTGGGCGACAGTCAATTTTAATTCAGCACCATCGCGCAAGTGCGTGTGCCAGTCATCGGGGCGAATCAGCGTGATAGTATCTGTAGAGTTCATCCGTGTCGCTTCTTTAACGAGATTGCTTCGGTTTAATTAAAGCTTGGCGCATCATCTTCCGGTATTGCTGGCTCCTGTCCGGCCAGTCTGGCCATGGCTGGGGCGCCAAAGAGCTTAAAGCCACGCAGAGCTTCAGGAGGGTGTCCAGCAACACAGACCAGGGGTTTGCCGTCAGCTGTGCCCATGATCAATGGGCGTCCTGACTTCATCTGTACACCATCGATAATTAATTCACCCACTTCACGAACCAGGTCGGAAATAAAGTCTCTATCACCAATAGCCGTGCCGCCTGAGATCAGGATCATGTCGCTATCCAACAGGGCTTGTTTGACAGCGTTTACAAAGGCATCAAAGTCATCTTTCATAATGCCGGCGATCCTGGCGTTACCGCCCGCTGCCTGAACAGCACTGGCCAGCATGACCGAATTGCTATCCCGAATAGCACCGGGGGTCAGTGGGTCGGTATAGGGTATGACTTCATCGCCTGATGAAAAAATGGTAACGACAGGGTGATGGCTGACGTCGACCGTATCAATGCCCAGACTGGCAATGGTGCCGATATCAAGGGCATTAAGCTGTGTGCCTCTGGCTACGGCGACATCACCCTGTTGCAGATCGCAGCCCTGGTCTTCAATAAAAAAACGCGGGGGGAATGGGCGTGAGATAGAGAATTGTCCACCTTGACCAAATTTGGCCTCCCACATACGTACAACTGAGATTTCACCATCTGGCAGGATGCTACCGGTAGATACGCGGATGGCCTCGCCGGGTTTGATAGCGGGGCATTGAGTGTCGCCAGGTTTTACCTCACCCATGATCTGGAAGCTAACAGGGGTGTCGTCGCTGGCTATACTTGTTTCCGCCATGTTAACAGCAAACCCTTCAACGATCGCGCGATGATAGGGTGGCATATCAGAAGGGGCCGTCAAATCAGCGGTGAGGGTATGGCCATAGGCCTGAGCCAGTGGGCATGTGGAACTTCTGGTTATACCTCTGGGTACGGCGGCCAGAAACTGTTGTTGGGCGGCTACAAGTGGTGATGTTTCGCTCATGATTGATCCTGTATGTTTAGAAAACTGATAATTTGTAGAATAATACCAGCAACGAGGCCACTGTTCTTCAATAATGTGGCGGCGGCGGTTCATTCTGGGGGGGCATCCCGGTTGAGACATCCAGTTCATTGAGACGTCGACGTGCCAGGCTCAGCTCATTAGAAAGTTTGTCGATTTGTTGTTGTTGAAGGATGACAGCATCGTTGAGTTGGGAGATAGTGTCCTCCTGATGGGTAAGGCGGATCTCCATGTCAATGAGTCGACTGGTCAATTCAAAGGTCTCAGCTGAGGTCATGCCATGGTGCCTTGTCTAGTAATAGGTGAGTGGTGTATCTGACACCAAATCCGGTAATGTCAGTTGGAATGTGTGCGAGTCCCTCTTTATTGTTACCTGCCGAAAGATCGATGTGAATCCAGGGTCTGTTATTAACAAATCGTTGTAAAAACCGTGCGGCAAGGATGTGATCCGCTTCACCATCCAGAGTGCATTGTTTAACATCCGCTACCTGGCTCTCCAGTGCCTGATCAAAATCCTTATCAATCGGGAAGGGCCAGACCCGTTCGCCGCAATCATGTCCAGTCTGTATCAATATACTATTGAGTGACTGGCGGTTGGTCAGGATACCGCTGTAGCGTGTACCCAGGGCATAGATACAGGCTCCCGTCAGGGTGGCGTAATCTATTATCAGGTCTGGTTTGTACCGCTCGGCCAGGGCGAGTGTATCTGCGAGGACCATGCGGCCCTCGGCATCGGTGTGAATGATTTCAATGCTCGTGCCATTACAGGCCGTAACCACATCGTTTTGTTTGTAGGCATTGGGGCCAATATGATTTTCAGCCAGGGCCAGCCAGCAATCAATCGCATAGGGGGCCTGGAGTTGGCTTAATGCCAGCAGGGTGCCAAGTGCCACAGCGCTACCTTGCATGTCTTCGTGCATACCGTGCATGAATTTTGCGGGTTTGAGGTTGGTGCCACCGGTATCAAAACAGATGCCCTTGCCAACTAGCGCGATACGTTTTTTGGCTCTTGACCTGGTGGGGGTATAGCTTAGATGTATAATGCCGGCATCCTTGTGGTCGCTGCCCTGGGCAACTGCTAGAAAAGCCCCTGCCTTTTTTCGTTTCAATGCGGCCTGATTAAGAAACTGTAATTTCCATCCCTCGGTACGGGCCAGCTCACGTACCTGTTGCAGGTATTCACCGGGTGGCAGTTTATTGGGTGGCAGGGCTGTGAGTGACCTGGCAAGATTGTTACCTTCGGCCTCGGCAATTAATCGTCTGATATCTAGTTTTTCATTACAACCGTAGACATGGACTGATTTTAACCGAGAGGTCGGCGGTTTTTTTTCCTTGAATGTAGGCAGCAGGTGTCTTGCGGCAAGAATGGCATTTATAAGACCGCTTGCATATTGAGTCTGTTGCGAAGGTTCTACTCCGGCCAGTGCAATGACGAGTGAAACGGGGTTATCCGTTAATACCGTGGAAATGATATTACGGGCCTGGGTGAGGGTGTCAAAGGTGTTGTTATCACTGGTTACCGTTGTCAGATAGACACGGGTGGACTGCTGGTTAGGGATGTCTGTTACCATTACGTCCGGACTGCTAAGGTTGACAGATCGGGCAGTGCAGCGTTTTTGCAGCAGTTCCTGGTAAGGCAGCTCGGGCCAGATCGGTGTCCTGGCGGTGGTGCTATCCGGGTTCGGTATGACCAGGATCAGATGGTCGGATTTGTCTATAATAACATTATTAATCAGTTGCTTATGTTGTTTTATGGTAAGTTTTTGTTGGCTTGTGAGCATATTGATTATCTACCTATTTCTTGACCTTGATGGCGAAAACTACGATCATGCATCCCAGTTTTGCACTAGTTTTTACAGTTTGCCTTAACTGGCGGGCACAGGGAACAAAAAATCTGACGACAAGATTTAAGGGTGTTCAGTCATGCGCCGGGGTTGGGCATTAAAGCTCCAGGGGTGGCGAATAAATGTCTTATTTAAAGATTCGTCCCGGAACAAGTTTAGACATAATTCAGTGAATTTTGTTGTTCCTTCAGCAGTCTATTGCTGTGTCTGGGCCAATGGTAAAGTATCAGACTTATAAGGTTTAAGAGGTAGCCATGTCTCATCAAGCAGAAAATATTGATATCGATGCGCTCGAAACACAGGAGTGGATTGATGCGCTCGAGGCCGTTATTGAAAACGAGGGGGTTGAACGTGCCCATTATTTGCTGGAGCAAATAATCGATAAAGGGCGACGTACTGGCGCTTACCTGCCATTTTCAGCCAATACAGCTTATGTGAATACCATTCCAACTCATCTTGAGGTCACGAGCCCTGGTGACCCTGCGTTAGAAAATCGCCTGCGGGCCTATGTTCGCTGGAATGCCATGGCGATGGTGGTTAAGGCCAATCGCAAGTCTTCAGAGCTGGGTGGACATATTGCTACTTTTGCCTCTGCTGCAACACTCTATGATGTTGGCTATAATCATTTCTGGCGAGCAGCCAGTGATGACTTTGGTGGTGATCTGATATTTCAGCAGGGACATGCTTCTCCTGGGACATACGCCCGCGCTTATATCGAAGGTCGTTTGACTGATGAGCAACTGGATAACTTCCGCCAGGAGGTCGATGGCAATGGCTTGCCATCCTATCCTCATCCAAAATTGATGCCCGATTTCTGGCAGTTTCCAACGGTATCTATGGGGCTGGGACCAATAATGTCCATTTATCAGGCCCGTTATATGAAATACCTGCAGGACCGTAAGCTGGCCGAGACCGAAGGACGTAAGGTCTGGGCATTCCTGGGCGATGGTGAGTGTGACGAGCCCGAGACCCTGGGTGCTATTACGCTGGCGTCACGTGAAAAACTGGATAATCTGATCTGGGTGGTGAATTGTAACCTCCAGCGTCTGGATGGACCGGTCCGTGGGAATGGCAAAATTATCCAGGAGCTTGAGGCGATCTTTCGCGGTGCTGGCTGGAATGTCATCAAGGTCCTTTGGGGTAGTCGCTGGGATCCGCTGCTGGCGCGTGACACCGATGGCTTGTTAAAACAGCGCATGATGGAGGCTGTTGACGGAGATTTTCAAAACTACAAGGCCAAGGATGGGGCCTATGTACGCGAACACTTCTTTGGTAAATATCCTGAGTTGAAGGCGATGGTTGCCAAGATGTCTGATGATGAGATCTGGGCCCTGAATCGCGGTGGCCATGACCCGCATAAGGTCTATGCGGCCTATCATGCGGCTGCCAATCACGTAGGACAACCGACGGTTATTCTGGCTCATACTGTTAAAGGCTATGGCATGGGTGCTGCAGGTGAGGGGCAGATGCGGACTCATTCGCAGAAAAAACTGCAGGGCGACGAGATGATCACCTTCCGTGATCGTTTCAATATTCCATTGAGTGATGACGAAGCGGCTGAAGGCCGCTATTTTATGCCGGCTGAAGACAGTGCCGAGATGAAATACCTGCATGAACGACGTCAGTCCCTGGGTGGGTACCTGCCGGCAAGGTCCAGTAAGGTCCCTGCTCTGGAGGTGCCGGACTTATCGGTATTCGCCCCCCTGCTGGAGAGTAGTGGCGATCGAGAGATGTCGACCACTATGGCCTATGTGAGATTGCTAACACTGTTATGTCGTGACAAGCAGATCGGTAAATATATTGTGCCAATCGTCCCGGACGAGGCCCGTACCTTTGGTATGGAGGGGATGTTTAGACAACTTGGCATCTATTCATCTGTAGGCCAGCTGTACACTCCCCAGGATAAAGATGAGATCATGTTTTACAAGGAAGACAAGAGTGGTCAGATCCTTGAAGAAGGCATAAACGAGGCGGGTGCAATGTCATCGTGGATTGCTGCTGCAACGGCCTATAGTTCTCATGGCGTTAGTACTATACCGTTCTATATTTATTATTCGATGTTCGGTTTTCAGCGTATTGGTGATCTTGCCTGGGCGGCGGGTGATATGCAGGCCCGAGGCTTCCTGATTGGTGCCACAGCGGGTCGTACGACCCTGGCCGGTGAAGGTTTGCAACATCAGGATGGCCATGGGTTGATTCTGGCGGGCACGATTCCCAATTGCGTCAGCTATGACCCGACTTTTAGTTATGAACTAGCAGTGATCATTCATGATGGTCTCCGTCGTATGTATGTGGATCAGGAAAATATCTATTATTACGTCACGACGATGAATGAAAACTATGAACACCCGGCGATGCCTGACGGTGTTGAGCAAGGCATCATCAAGGGGCTGTATAAATTCAGTCAGGCTGAAGGCGGAACAGCCCAGGTCCAGTTGCTAGGTTCTGGTACTATCTTGCGCGAGGTTATAGCGGCAGCGAGTTTGTTGAACGATGACTGGGGCATTCAGGCCGATGTCTGGAGTGCGACCAGTATCAATGAACTGGCTCGTGATGCCCATGAGGTAGAGCGCTGGAATCGCCTGCATCCAACGGAGTCACCAAAGACGCCATATATTACCTCCTGCCTTGAAGGTAGCACTGGCCCCTTTATTGCGGCTACGGATTATATTCGCAATTATCCCGAACAGGTGCGCAAATGGGTGCCTGGGCGTTACGATGTGTTGGGTACCGATGGCTTTGGTCGGAGTGATACCCGGGCCCAGTTACGAAAACACTTTGAGGTCAATAGTTATCATATCGTTGTCGCGGCGCTGAAGGCGTTGGCCGATGAGGGTCAGATACCTTTGACCAAGGTCAGTGAGGCGATTGCTAAATACGCCATTGATACTGACAAGACTAATCCTCTGTATGCTTAGTCAGAGGGGACGATAATAATGATTAAAGAAATTCTGGTACCTAATATTGGTGATTTTGCCGATGTCGAAGTCATTGAGATACTGGTAGATGTAGGTGATGCGATTGCGGCTGAAGATTCTTTGATCTCGGTCGAGTCAGATAAGGCATCGATGGAGATACCTGCGCCTGAAGCAGGTGTCATCAAGGAGCTCAAGGTTGCGATTGGCGATAAAGTCTCGGAAGGGAGTTTGTTGTTAATGTTGGAGCCAACTGAGCCCTCAGAGGCTGCTCCTGCGGCTGAAGCCAAATCACAACCCACTGCCAAACCTTTACCACAGGCTGCCGCACCTAAGGCGGAGGTACCGGCATCACGGCAGCCCGCCGCTGCTCCAGTACCAGAACCATCATTGGGTCGTATTAATGAAGCTAGTTTTGCCCGAGCCTATGCCAGCCCCAGTGTGCGCAAATTTGCCCGAGAGCTAGGTGTTGATCTGGGGCGTGTTGGCGGTAGTGGACGTAAGGGCCGTATCATTCAGGCTGATATTAAGGCCTTTGTTAAACAGGTTATGACGCAGGGTATGCCGGGTAGTGGTGGCTTGCAGGTGGCGCCAATGCCGGATATTGATTTCGCCAAATGGGGTGAAGTTGAGCGTCAAGCGCTTACCAAGATTAATAAACTTACGGGTCAGTTTCTGCATCGAAACTGGGTCACCATCCCCCATGTAACACAGTTTGATGATGCTGATATTACTGACATGGAAGCTATGCGTAAGCAGATGGCTGCTGAATATAAAGAAAAAGGCATCCGAATTACACCCCTTGTGTTTTTGATGAAGGCTATTGTTAAGGTATTGCAAGAATACCCGCGCTTTAATTCTTCACTGGATGCCAGTGGTGAGAACCTGATTTTCAAAAAATACTTTAATGTTGGCATCGCTGTTGATACGCCGAATGGTCTGGTTGTGCCAGTGGTTCAAGATGTGGATCAGAAAAGCCTGGTCGATCTGGCTGTTGAGCTGGGTGAGATTAGTATAAAGGCACGCGATAAAAAACTGAAGCCAGGTGATATGCAGGGTGGCAGTATCACTATCTCCAGTCTGGGCGGCATTGGCGGGACAAAGTTTACGCCTATTGTTAATGCCCCTGAGGTGGCCATATTGGGCGTGTCTCGTTCAAAGATGCAGCCGGTCTGGAATGGCGAAGAATTTATACCGCGGCTGATGTTGCCATTGGCCCTGTCATATGATCATCGTGTTATTGATGGTGCTGATGGCGCCCGCTTTACAACATTCATGAGCCAGGTACTGGCTGATCCTGACAATCTGAAATAATTATTGGCATAATCACGTGAGTAATATTATCGAAATTAAGGTACCTAACATCGGTGACTTCGCCGAAGTTGAGGTTATTGAATTACTGGTTAATGTCGGTGACGCGGTTGAGACAGAGGATTCAATGATTTCAGTTGAATCGGATAAGGCCTCGATGGAGATCCCTTCACCACAGGCCGGGATAGTCAAAGAGATCTTGGTCGGACTGGGTGACAAGGTGTCTGAAGGAAGCCCCTTGTTGATGCTCGAGGTCAGTGAAACATCGGCAAGTGCTGAACCTGTATCTCCGGCTGAACCAGTGTCATCTTCGTCAACGACCGGTTCACAGTCCAGTACGCAGGCACCGGCCCCGGCGGCGGCGACCTTTGCCGGTGATGTCGATCTGCAGGCTGAATTAGTTGTGCTGGGTTCTGGTCCTGGCGGCTATACGGCTGCCTTTCGTGCCGCAGATCTGGGTAAGCAGGTTATCCTGATAGAACGCTATGAAAACATAGGTGGTGTCTGTCTAAATGTTGGTTGTATACCCTCCAAGGCGCTGTTGCATACAGCACAGGTCATTAATGAGGCCGAAGAATTTCATGATATCGGTGTGAGTTTTAACAAGCCCGAGATCGATCTTGATAAGCTGCGTGGGCATAAGGATGCCGTAATCGGTAAGCTGACTGGTGGTTTAAAGGGGCTGGCCAAACAACGTAAAGTTACCATTGTGCATGGCTATGGCAAGTTTACATCAGCCAATACCATTGAAGTTGTTGCCGAAGATGGAACTAAACAGGTGGTGGGCTTCAATCACTGTATCATTGCTGCTGGTTCACGGGTGACCAAGCTGCCCTTTATCCCCTGGGATGATCAGCGGGTTATGGACTCTACCGATGCCCTGGAGATTCAGGACGTGCCTGCGCGGCTGCTCGTTGTCGGTGGTGGCATTATCGGTCTGGAGATGGCGACGGTCTACGATGCCCTGGGTGCCAGGGTATCGATCGTTGAGTTGTCCCCGGGGCTGATGCCGGGCACTGATCGTGATGTGGTGCGTCCGCTGGAACGGCGCATTAAAAAACGCTACGAGGCGATATATACCAATACCCGGGTGACTGCTATTGAACCTGCTGATGATGGCCTGGTGTGTCATTTTGAGGGTAAAGGTGCCCCCGAGACAGATACATTTGATCGTGTCCTAGTCTCTATTGGTCGCAGTCCAAATGGACTGTTAATCGATTCCGACAAGGCCGGGGTTAATGTTGATGAGCGTGGTTTCATCAATGTCGACAAACAGCAACGTACCAACGTCGATCATATCTTTGCCATCGGTGATATCGTCGGCCAACCGATGCTGGCCCATAAGGCCACTCATGAAGGTAAGGTGGCGGCGGAGGTGATTGCCGGCATGAAGACTTATTTTGATGCCCGTACTATCCCGTCAGTGGCCTACACGGATCCTGAAGTGGCATGGATGGGTAAGACAGAGGACGAATGCAAGGTGGAGGGCATCGCCTATCAGAAGGGTGTGTTTCCCTGGGCCGCAAGTGGGCGTTCATTATCGCTGGGGCGTGACGAGGGCATGACCAAAGTACTGTTTGATGAGCAGCATCGCCTCATTGGTGCCGCTATGGTTGGGCCTAATGCCGGTGAGCTTGTTGCAGAAGCTGTGCTGGCATTGGAGATGGGGGCTGATGTCGCTGATATTGCCCTGACTATCCACCCGCATCCAACCTTGTCTGAGACTTTCAATTTTGCCGCAGAGGTGGCAGAGGGCACCTGTACTGATATCTATGTGCCGAAGAAGAAAAAATAGAACTTAGGGCTTAGCGCTTAGGTTAGATTCGGACGTAATGGGTGGGGCGAGATGTGTAAGGCACCGCTAAATATCGGTGTCATTTCGTACTGTAGAGAGGGCTGGTTCCACATAGCTATCATTAGCAAGTGAACACTATTAAAATCTCCTGTTACCTGAAATGCAGACAATTGGGCTTCCCGGTGATTGACGCACTACATAAACTTAGAACATTTGAGCAAATCTGATATGAAAGACATAAGCAAAGTCGTTTTGGCTTACTCCGGCGGCCTGGATACCTCGGTAATATTGAAGTGGTTGCAGGATGTCTATGACTGCGAGGTGGTGACTTTTACCGCGGATATAGGCCAGGGGGAAGAAGTTGAGCCGGCGCGAGCCAAGGCCAGGGCCCTCGGTATTAAAGAGATCTATGTTGAAGACCTGCGGGAAGAGTTTGTGCGTGATTTTGTCTATCCTATGTTTCGTGCAAATACCGTCTATGAAGGTGAATATCTGCTGGGCACATCTATCGCCAGGCCGTTAATTGCCAAGCGACTGATCGAGATTGCCAATGAGACAGGTGCCGATGCTATTTCTCATGGCGCTACCGGGAAGGGAAATGACCAGGTTAGATTTGAGCTCGGTGCCTACGCGCTTAAGCCTGGCGTTGCTGTTATTGCTCCCTGGCGTGAATGGGATCTGAACTCGCGTGAAAAGCTGCTGGCCTATGCTGAAGAGCATGGCATTGCCGTTGAGCAAAAACGCGGTACAAAATCACCTTATTCAATGGATGCTAATCTTCTGCATATTTCCTACGAAGGGGGGCCGTTAGAAGACCCCTGGACTGGTGCAGAAGAAACCATGTGGCGCTGGTCCGTGTCACCAGAGCAGGCGCCAGACAAGGTTACAGAAATTGAGCTGACCTATGAGAAGGGCGATATTATTGCTATTGATGGCGTACGTAGGTCCCCAGCAACTGCTTTAGCGCATCTAAATCAGATTGGGGGCGCCAACGGTATTGGTCGTCTAGATATTGTTGAGAATCGATACGTCGGGATGAAGTCTCGGGGTTGTTATGAGACGCCAGGCGGTACAATCATGTTAAAGGCCCATCGAGCGATAGAGTCATTAACGCTCGATCGAGAGGCCGCTCATTTGAAAGATGAACTTATGCCACGCTATGCCCAGCTGATCTATAACGGTTATTGGTGGAGTCCGGAACGTGAAATGCTTCAGGCCATGATCGATTATTCTCAGCAAAATGTAAATGGTGTCGTTCGTGTCAGCCTTTATAAGGGTAATGTTTCTGTTAGTGGCCGTAAGTCAGAGGCTGATAGTCTGTTTGATGAGGCTATTGCAACTTTTGAAGATGATGCCGGTAGTTATGATCAAAAGGATGCGGCTGGGTTTATTAAGCTCAATGCCCTACGTTTGCGTATTGCTGCAAAAAGACGAGGCAATCACTCATAAGGACGTTATTTATTTCTAGCTACTCAGAATCCTAAATCTTATGGCCGTAAAGCTGAGTTAACCCTCGACTTTTACGGCCTTTTCGTTAAGCCTTCCTTTATTGTTCGATAAACATTCTCTTACCACGCAGTACATTTAAGCATCACTCTGTGTAGTTGTGAATTAGCGCGATAAATATAATCTATGCGATAGGCTGGTTTGTCCAGAAACAGCTTCCTGCAAGTGTTCTATGGTTACTCCTGGGTTCAATAAACCAGTTTTTTACCTGATATCCCGAGTTGAGTTTTCTCATGCGAAGCCGATATGGCTTTAAATATTTACGATATGGATCTGGTCAAAATTAGATTGGCTCTGCTGAAAGCGGGCATGTCGTGAAAAAATTTAAGCTATTGTTACGTTCGGGGTTCTATTTTTTGTATAAATACCTTTTTATATGTGCCTTTTTATTAGTGTCGGAAACAGCATGGTCCAGCATAGCCCGTGTTGAGTCAGATCGTTTTCATTTTGATGTGGCAGAACGGCCGAGTTGGGTAGAGATAACAGAGAATGCTGGCGTTATTGATTCACGGCCTGGGCGATCTATTCGCTATCTATTAAGTGAATGGCAAACGCGAATCGGTGACAATGATGTAGAAACTGAGGCATTTACTCGAATAAAATATTCGCCTGTGGCCTATGCCGGATTGCAGGAAGCCGCAGAAATAAGTATAGATTTTCGTCCCACTTATGAAGACCTGGTAATTCATTATGTCAAACTGAGCAGAAATGGTGGCACCCTTAATAAGCTTAATGCCGACCAGGTTAAATTGATTCAGCATGAGCGTGCCCTGGACCGTCACCAATATAATGGTGAGGTGACTGCGTTGTTGGTCCTTGATGATGTTCGGGTGGGCGACGTCATTGAATACGCCTATACAATCAAGGGTCGGAATCCTGTCTTTGCCGGAAAATATTTCAATTCTTTTCCATTAGGGTGGAAGGTGCCCGTCGATCAAGTGTCAATACGCATTCTTGCACCGGCGCATCGCCAACTAAATAGTCGAATATACAATGCTGAAGTCAATGCCTCTGACTTCGAGTCGGATGGATATCATGTTTATCAATGGACGGTTAATAAAACCGGCGCCATTCGAGATGAAGATAATGTGCCTGGTTGGTTTAACCCTTATCCCTGGCTTCAGGTAACTGAATATAGTAACTGGGAAGAAGTCAGTGACTGGGCCGAGCGTTTATATTCGTATAAAGAGATATCATCAGCAATACTTAAAAATAAAATAGCATCCTGGCGTCGCAATAATGCCAATGATCTCAAGGGAGTCCAGGAGGCCATTGCCTTTGTGCAGGATAATGTCCGTTATTTTGGGGTCGAGATGGGGACAAACTCCCATATGCCGAGTCAGCCTGATTTGACCTTTGATCGGCGTTTTGGTGATTGCAAGGACAAATCTGTTCTGCTTGTGGCTATTTTAAATGAGATGGGATTAAAGGCCCGTCCGGCACTGGTTTCTACTGAGTACTCCCAGGCTATAGCTCAATGGTTGCCGAGTCCGGGTGTGTTTGATCATGTTATTGTCAAGGTGGAAATAGATAATCAATATTATTGGGTTGATGCGACGCGGGTGTTTCAGCGTGGCCCGCTGAATTTAAGAGGACAACCGAATTATGGTCGTGCCCTGGTGGTTGGAGGTTCGGATAAAGGACTGGAGCCTATAAGGTTAGCAACGGACTACCTGCCTTCGGTTGATATAGAGGAGAGATTTGTTGCTCATGATTTTTCTGGGACCGTGGACTTTATTGTAACAAGCCGGTTCAGTTTTGGTGAGGCCGAGTCCAGGCGGCGTTATTTTTCCTCCCATTCCCTGGACGAAATACAGGCGTTTTATCTGAATTTTTATGCGCGTTATTACCCTGGGCTGCTACCAACGGCAGATATTCAGCTGAGTGATAATGAGAGTCTCAATGTATTTACCGTTACTGAGTATTATCAAATTCCAGAATACTGGGATCATCGAGATGGGCGGTTATACTCAAATTTTCATGGATCAGGTATTAGTGACTATACCCGATTACCGAGCACACTTAATCGCCAGCTACCATTGTCGATCAGTTTCCCCCTGCATGTGAGTCATAGCGCAATACTTGAATTCCCTGAGGATGTAGGGTTTAACCAGTTAGCAATAAATGAAAAAATCGATGACCCGAGCATGAAATTTATTGTTCAGTCGAGCTATAAAGACAGACAATTACGGGTAGATTATATCTACGATACTCTCGCGGATGTTGTGATGCCTGAGGATATGGCTGTGCACCTGGCCAATCGACGTAGAATCAATGATAATTTATTTTATAGTGCCTGGGTGGGCGATGCCGAGAGCCTGTCAAATCAGGCATTAATGGGGTCAAGGTATCGGATGCCCGAGCAGAGAAATAATCAGACATCGATAAACAATAGTCATTATTAATTATTTTTGGCTTGGCAAAGTTGTTGGTAAGCCTATTGTTCTGGCTTGAACGGGATAAGGTATAATCTGGTCAAGTTTCTAATGAGGGTGTCATAGTGAGGTGGTGGCTTGCAGTTTTGATCGGATCCCAGTTATTGGTGGCCTGTGATGGGGGGGCTAGTTTACGTACACTTGCTGTAGGTCCTTATCAGGTCGAGGTTTCTCATAATCCAGATCCTTTGAAAGTCGGATTTAATGCTGAAATGCAGATGCGGTTGCTTGAATCTGGTCAACAGCTTGTAGATGGTTGTGAAGTTAAAATGCGTCAATACATGCCCGATATGGAAATGATGAATGATAATGATTATATTGACTTATCGCGTCAAAATGGCGTCTATGTCGGGCAAACACGTGAATTTTCCATGGGTGGTGTCTGGAAGATAGATACGCATATACACTGTGGTGAAGAAGCTGTGGGTTCACTGGTCTATCAGCTTGAATGGCCAGAGTAAAAATGCGGTGGGCATTGCAAGAACCGTCAGCTTGATATACCCTTCACCCCTGCAAATTGATAGTAAAACAATACCTTAACATCGGTTTGTTAGTATAGTTATTCAATAACACCAGGTTTTAATAGGAGAGGTGTCCGAGTGGTTGAAGGAGCACGCCTGGAAAGTGTGTATACGTTAATAGCGTATCGAGGGTTCGAATCCCTCTCTCTCCGCCATAGGCGTTCGGAATTTTGTGATAAAAATACAATATTTCGACAAAACCAGGATGGCCCTAGGCTGGGCCTATCCTTTTGAAAGTATTGTTATTTATGGAAGTTCATCGCAGGGAGCGATAAATAATTGGGTTCAAGAACTGTGCGCATTGGAGAAAAATATAGTTCTAACTTCTCTGTTTTATGAGCAGAGGTCAAAATCCCTTCCCGATCCCTCCTGCAAAGAGCCCGAGCCTGCCAGGATTCTCAATTGATGTGAATTGTTGTCGAAATCCTGCCTGTGACAATTTCGGCGTATCAGCTAGTGATATACAGCACACAAAATACGGCTATAAATACACAGAATCTGATGGGTTATTAAAGTTTAAATGTAAGCGATGTAACCAGAATCGCGTAGCCTATAGCAATCTCAGCGTTCTCAATGCCTTTCATCGCTGCCTAAGAAACTCAATTCCTTATGCAAGTTGTCCGAATCCCGACTGTAAAAATCATGATGTAAATTTGTTTGAGTACTATCACGATGACCTAAGGGACAAACGTGAGAAATACTATCGGGTTAATGTTGAGGATGATTCCAGGCAGTACTATCAGGCTCGATGCCGTAATTGCGATAAATCCTTCCCTCTGTCGAAACCACTGCGGTTGCATACCGATAAACGAAAAACATGGCAGAAAGACATAGAAGCCTTCATTAATGCGATTGTCGATGGATCAGGTCCATCCAATGTGATGAATCAAATGCGAATTCATGCGGATTCCTATTATTCCCAGCTGAGGGCCGCCTCGAATGCGCTATTGAGTTACAACAACTCCAAAATAATTAATCTCATGAAGGGCACATACGAGCCTGGGCAAATGCGTATATACACAGATTGTATTATCTGTAGCATCAAGACTTACCGAAAAGATGAACGACATCAGAAGATGAAAATCATAGTTTCCTGGAGAATAATACTCAGCAAAGACCCAAGAATTAAGCCATAATCTGGCTTGAATGGGTGGGTCACTTTTGGATGCAATTTAACACACTGGTCATAATTCCCCTATGATGAAGTAATATAATCGTATTGTTATGTGCTTATAAAATATTCCCAACACAGTTAAATTCGGAGATCAGAAATGGAACATGATCTGAAAT
>CAZYTT010000027.1:0-5414 GCA_964650235.1 uncultured Gammaproteobacteria bacterium
GGACAGATTACGGGTTTCATTCTGGAGAAGTTGTTGTGTCGTTGTCATCGATTCCAGATGTCGGGTAATCGAACCATGGGCTTCCTTTCGATCACGTTCCAGCGCGTGAAGTTGCTTTTCGGTCTTCTCCAGAGTCTCACGCATCGGTTTGAGCAGGTGTTCTATCGATCTTTCTTTTTTACCCAGTTCATTCTGGGCCTCGATATTAAATTGCTGTAATTTTTCCTGGGCCAGTTTTAAAAAATGTTCGCTATTATTTTTGAGTAACTGGCTGGAGAGTTCGGCAAATGTGCTACCAAATTTCGACCCCAGCTTTTCATTGATGACATCACGCTCCTGATTGATTGCTGCTATCTGGTCAGCAAAATTTTTTCTTTCCAGTTCCAGCGTCGTCGACAAGGTTGTAATCTCATGTTGCAGCGTCATCATCCGACCCTGGCTACGTAGATGGATTATGACTGCACCAATGACGCTGCCAAGGACAAATCCAATAGAGATAAAAAGCAGTTGTTGTGTGTCCATTAATTCTCGGGTAATTGTAGGTGCTGATTATATTGTTCTACCCAGCGCATGATGGCCTGGGGTGAGTCAATGATAGCATGAGCCTGCCAGTCATCCGGGTTGTCATTGGCACTAATATAACCAAACTGGGCAACCAGGGTCTTCATGCCCACGCCCAGGCCGGCAGCGATATCACGTTGGGCATCCCCTATGTAAACGCATGCTGCTGGTACAACACCGATCTGCTCACAGGCCATGATCATGGGTTCTGGATGCGGTTTGCGCCGGCGGGCACTGTCACCACTGATAATGCAGGCCGCACGGGTGGCAATGCCAAGGGCCGCCAGCAGCGGCTCGGTAAATCGCGCCGGTTTATTGGTAATTACTCCCCAGTAAAGGCCCTGATGTTCAATGCTAGCCAGTAACTCGGCCATGCCTGGAAACAGTTGGGTGCCCTGACACAGGTTCTGGCTATAGATTTCGAGGAGACGCTGACGCAGGGTTTCTGTCTCATCTTCATCCTGGAGATCCCCAAAGCCCAGCTTTACCAGCGCCATAGCACCATTTGAAACTACCGGTCGAATTTGTTCATAGGCCATTGGGGGCCGGTTCTTTTCCTGTAATAAAAGATTTAATGTAATAGCCAGGTCCGGTGCCGTATCGGCCAGGGTGCCATCGAGGTCAAAAAGGACAGTATTTATAGGTTTTTCTGTGTCGGGCATGGTTACTGCTTTATGATTTGTTTAGAGTTCATTCACCGGCAGTGGTTGGGTCGTGCCTTTAGTGAAAATACCTGGTTATGAAAATATTTGGCACTAACCACATGACTACGCTAAATCAGGCTGGGCTACGCTGGGCGACGATCAGATAATTGACATCAATAACACTATTCAACGAATAATGCTTGCTGATCGGGTTATAGCTGAGCCCTGTCATATCGACTAATTCAAGGTCGACAGCACGTAACCACCGGCCTATCTCAGAAGGGCGAATAAATTTGGCATAATCGTGGGTACCCCTGGGTAACATGCCGAGGATGTATTCGGCACCAACAATGGACTGAAGATAAGACTTGGGATTGCGATTGAGGGTAGACAGGAAGACATAACCACTGGGTTTAACCATTTCTGCACAAGCCCTGATTATGGCGGCCGGATCGGGGACATGTTCAAGCATCTCCATGCAGGTGACACAGTCCCATTCACCAGGTCGCTGACTCGCCAGTGCCTCAGCAGCAATTTGCTGATATTCAACCTTGATTCCCGTCTCCAGGCCATGGAGTCGAGCGACCTCTAGCGGCGCCGGGGCCAGGTCAATACCCGTGACAGTGGCGCCACGTTGGGCCATAGACTCTGCCAGGATGCCACCACCACAACCAATATCAAGGACGCTCTTATTTGCCAGCCCCTGGCAGTGCTTCTCGATATATTGTAGTCGCAGGGGATTGATGTCGTGCAGCGTCTTGAACTCGCTATTCCTGTCCCACCAGCTTGAGGCGAGGGCATCAAACTTTGCGACTTCCTGGGGATCTATGTTCTGTGTATTCATGTTCAATGGTCTATTTAATGGGTCTATATTATTTATGATAGCAATAACACACTGCCGCCGGTTTATATATTGGTAGCAGTAAAACACTGCTACTGGGTCGGCAGGGTGATCACTTTTATTCCTAGTGCTGATCCCGGGCATTAATCTTGTCGCCCAATTGCCTGCAACGTTTGCGTATGTCTGCCTCATCCAGTGTCGTCAGCCGACGATCACTGAGGAGATGGCGGCCAGCAATCCATACATCCGTCACCTTGTCACGACCGCAGGCATAGACTATATGCGATTGCGGATGGTAAAGCGGTGTGGCCTCAATGTCATTGACATGGATGGCAATTATGTCAGCGGCCTTGCCAGTAAGCAGGGAACCGGTCTCGTTATCAATACCAAGGGCGCGAGCGCCATTAATTGTCGCCATCTGGAGCGCGGTCGCAGCAGCCACCGCACTGGCATCACCGGCAACAGCCTTGGCCAGTAATGCGGCAGTTCGCATCTCGCCAAACATATCTAGGTCATTGTTACTGGCCGCACCATCGGTACCGATGGCAACATTAATGCCGGCCTGATCCAGTTTCGCTATAGGGCAAAATCCACTGGCCAGTTTTAAATTTGATTCAGGGCAGTGCAACACATTAACCCCGGTCTCGGCGAGCAGCGTGATTTCATCGTCGTCCAGCTGGGTCATGTGAACTGCTAACAATCTGGGTGTCAGCAGTCCTAATTCATAGAGACGTTGCAACGGACGTTGCTGGCAGGCCTCGAGTGATTGCCTGACCTCGTCGGCTGTTTCGTGGATATGCATATGGATGGGGATATCCATTTCCTCAGCCAGGGTCTGGATACGTTTAAGTGGGTTATCTGATACGGTGTAGGGTGCATGGGGGGCGAAGGCCATGCTGATTAGCGGACTATTACGGTAGTCATCAAACAACTGGATGCCCTTGCTCAGGTATTCATCGGCATCATTGGCCCAGGCCGTCGGAAAGTCGATGACGATTAGCCCAATCGATGCCCGCATGCCGCATTGCTTGCTGACACGTGCGACTTCATCCGGGAAAAAATACATATCATTAAAACAGGTGGTGCCACCACGTAACATTTCGGCAATCGCAAGTTGAGTGCCATCGTGAACAAATTCGCTATTAACCCAGTGGGCCTCGGCTGGCCAGATGTGTTCATGTAGCCATTCCATCAATGGCAGGTCATCTGCCAGTCCGCGAAACAACGACATGGCGGCATGGGTATGGGTATTGATCAGGCCCGGCATCAGTACATGCTCGCCCAGATCATGGCGGTGCTGAGGCTCAAAGTCCTTTTTAGCCCTGGTGCTGGGCTCGATGGCGACAATACGCCCCTCATGGATGGCGATGCTATGGTTTTCCAGCACACGGTCATCAGGTTCGACCGGCATAATCCAGCGGGCGTTGATCAGCGTGTCAATTTTTTGCATATCAATCCATACAGTTAGCTACCTAATGCGACATTATACCTGGAATTTGACGAAAGTCGTGTTGTCTGGACAGTTTGAAATGATGGCGACAGATAGCGTTGTTGCAGTTGGCCTGTGTGAATAGGGGTGTGAATCAAGGTGTAAATAAAAGCGCTGAATCAGGGTTTGGTTCAGATAGTCGGGATGGCGTTCTATTCCTGTGTTATATCAGGCAGCGGTGTGGCCCGGACCAGCTGGATTTCCACATGACGATTACGTTCACGGCCATTACGGGTCCAGTTTTCATCGATGGGGTGATCTTCTCCCCAGCTTTTTACAGCTATGATTTCAATTGGCACGCCGACACCGGCCAGGTAATCCCAGACGGCATAGGCGCGACGGTCTGACAGACGATAGTTGTAGTTCTGGTCAGCAATATCACTGCTATGCGACTGAATCATAACGCGCCGAACCGTGGTATCATTTTCGAACACAAATTGAGCGGCGCCATCCAGGATATCTCGCGCTTCTTTGTTCAACGTGAAGTCATCATGGTTAAAAAAGATATGGGGCAGGGAGATAAATTCCAGCCGGCTGGATGCCTGCCCGGGCTGTGTACCTTGGGTCATGGTGCGTAATCTGGGGCGATTGTCCAGGGCAAAGGCAAGATTATCATTGGCAATCTTTACGGCATTGGGATCGGTCTCATCATCCATTCGGTTCTGGCCGTCATCCGGTTCATACTCGGAACCGGTATCTGTTGACGATATGGCGCCTGTCGCAACCGGTTTTACGGTTCCGGTGTCTGCAGGCATGGATGAATCAGCGAAGACTGACGACCATGCCAGGCCGCTTGCAACAATCAGCGAGATCAGTAGAGTATGTGCGCTTAGACGTTTCATTGTGATAATGCTATCGGCATAGAGATCATCGGCTTTAGGTCGCGTCTTCAGGAGCGGGCCAATTGGGAATTGCTTGTAAATCTGTGGCCTATAATGAATTTACAGGTTAAACATTAGAAATCTACAGGGGTTGGAATGACGAAAGAATTTGATTCAGTTCGTGCCGTTGAATGGCGTGAAGACAGTCTGTTACTACTCGATCAGAGGCTATTACCGCAACAGATTACATTTAATGAATATCGAGATGTTGCCAGAACGGCCCAGGCGATTACGGATATGGTTGTCCGTGGCGCCCCAGCGATTGGTATTGCGGCTGCCTATGGCGTTGTATTGGCCGCTCGACAGCGCTATGACAGGGTCGGGTCAGACTGGCGCCAGGCCATCGTTGCTGATATGGATACTCTGGCACGCTCACGACCAACAGCCGTCAATCTATTCTGGGCGCTGAAAAAAATGCGCGCTGTTATTGCCACTCTGGATGAAGCTGAAGTAGATCCCGTTCCCATCTTGCTGGACGCGGCTAGGACCATTCATGAAGAGGATATTGCTGCCAACCATCGTATGGGTGAGTTGGGTGCCGGGCTCATAACTGAACCGGGTGCCGTATTGACGCATTGTAACGCCGGGGCACTGGCCACTGGTGGCTATGGCACTGCCCTCGGTGTGATTCGCTCGGCCTGGGCCGCTGGAAAGCTGACTCAGGTCTTTGCCGATGAGACCCGCCCATGGATGCAGGGTGCTCGACTTACGGCCTGGGAATTAATCCAGGACAGGATTCCGGTAACACTGGTCGCCGAGGGTGCTGGTGCCCATCTCTATAAGCAGGGGCAGGTGAAATGGCTTATCGTTGGTTCCGACCGTATTGCCGCCAATGGAGATGTGGCCAATAAAATAGGCACCTGTACGTCTGCCATTGTGGCGAAACACTACGGTGCGCGGGTCATGGTCGTCGCCCCGACATCGACGATTGATATGTCGACCCCCTGTGGTGATGAAATCCCGATAGAACTGCGTGAGTCAGAGGAGTTATTACAATG
>CAZYTT010000027.1:5514-15172 GCA_964650235.1 uncultured Gammaproteobacteria bacterium
GATTCTGCGCTTATGTTCAGTGCCAGTTATCGGGTTCACAGATGTCTTTGACGGATGTTGGTTGGGCTCATGATCGGGGTAGGGGACGAGTTGTAGGCACAGTGTATTCACTTTAGTAATCCCGTATGGAAAATTCATTCGGTAACGAGCTAGATATCGAGTGAACACCAATGGGGCAGGATTGACCATTCAATGAATCAAATCGCACGCGAAATCATCTCAACCAATATAGAAGAGGAGATGAAGCAGTCTTACATGGAATACGCCATGAGCGTAATTGTTGGACGCGCTTTACCTGATGTACGTGATGGCCTGAAGCCGGTACATCGTCGAGTACTCTACGCCATGTATGGTCTGAATAATGACTGGAACAAGGCCTATAAAAAATCAGCCCGTATCGTCGGTGATGTAATCGGTAAGTATCACCCACATGGTGATACTGCGGTCTATGACACGATTGTCCGCATGGCTCAACCCTTTTCATTACGTTATATGCTGGTCGATGGCCAGGGTAATTTCGGTTCTGTCGACGGTGATTCCCCGGCGGCAATGCGTTATACCGAAGTGCGTATGTCCCGGATTGCCCATGAATTGATGGCTGATCTCGAAAAAGAGACGGTCAACTTCGCTCAAAACTATGATGAAACCGAGGAAGAGCCAGTTGTCTTCCCGACCCGCATCCCCAATTTGTTAGTCAATGGGTCTGCCGGTATTGCCGTTGGTCTGGCAACCAATATTCCACCACATAATCTGACCGAGATTATCAATGGCTGTATCGCCCTGATCGATAATCCGGAACTGGATGTTGCCGGCCTGATGGAGCATATCCCCGGCCCAGATTTTCCCACGGCGGCGATCATTAATGGTGTTAGTGGTATCCACGAGGCCTATCGTACGGGTCGAGGTCGGATCTATGTCCGTTCACGGGCCGAGATCGAGACAGATGAGGGTAATGGGCGCCAGCGTATCATCGTTACGGAATTACCCTATCAGGTAAACAAAGCCCATCTGATTGAAAAGATTGCCCTGCTGATCAAGGAAAAACGTCTCGAAGGTATTAATGAACTGCGAGATGAATCTGACAAGGACGGTATGCGTATTGTCATTGGCCTGCGCCGAGCTGAAGTGGCTGAGGTTATTCTTAATAATCTCTATCAGCATACCCAGATGCAAAATGTATTCGGCATTAATATGGTAGCGCTAATCGATGGCCAGCCAAAATTGTTGAACCTCAAACAGATACTCAACGCCTTCCTGAAACATCGTCGCGAGGTCGTTACGCGCAGAACCCTTTATGACCTGTTCAAGGCCAGAGACCGGGGTCATATTTTGGAAGGCCTGGCGGTTGCACTGACCAATATTGACCCGATCATTGCATTAATCAAGGCCGCAGCAAGTCCGGCTGAGGCTAAGGCCACCTTGATGGCCCGGGTATGGGAGCCTGGTTCCGTTATCCAGATGCTGGATGGCGTCGATCTGAAAGATACCCGTCCTGAATGGCTGGCCGATTCATTTGGTCTAACACCCGATGGTTATCGCTTATCTGAGACTCAGGCCCAGGCTATTCTGGATCTGCGTCTGCATCGTCTGACCGGGCTGGAGCAGGAAAAGATACTCAGTGAATTTAATGCCATCCTCAAGATAATTGAAGAACTATTATTAATCCTGTCGAGCCACGAACGATTGATGGTAGTCATTCGGGGTGAGTTGATCTCCAGTCGTGATGAGTTTGGTGATGCCCGTCGTACCGAGATCATGACCTCACAACAGGATCTGACCCTGGAAGATTTGATCAGCGAAGAGGATGTGGTCGTTACCCTGTCGCACGGTGGTTATGCCAAATCTCAACCACTAACCAGTTATCAGGCCCAGAAGCGTGGAGGGCGGGGTAAGTCCGCGACCTCAGTGAAGGATGAAGACTTCATTGAACAGTTATTTGTTGCCAATACCCATGACACGATTCTATGTTTCTCCAGTCACGGCAAGGTCTACTGGAAGAAGGTTTACGAATTACCTCTTGCCAGCCGGAATGCCCGTGGTAAACCGATCGTTAATCTGTTACCACTGAGTGAAAATGAACGAATCACGGCCGTGTTACCTGTCAGGAACTATGATGAAGGTCTGTTTGTCCTGATGGCAACCGAGCAAGGTATTGTTAAAAAGACACCGCTGGTCGATTACTCCAGGCCTCGTAGCAATGGCATTATTGCCATTGATCTGTCTGATGATGACCAATTGATTGGCGTCGATATAACTGACGGTAGTAAAGATGTCCTACTGACCGCTAGTAGTGGTAAGGCTGTTCGGTTTAACGAAAACAATGTCCGGGCGATGGGGCGTGTTGCTCGTGGTGTCCGTGGCATAAAAATGGTGGAAGGTCACAAGCTGATTTCGTTGATCATCGTCAACGAAGGCTATGTCCTGTCCGTTACCGAAAAGGGTTTTGGTAAGCGTACACCTATAGCGGATTTTCCGGTTCATGGCCGTGGTGGGCAGGGCGTGATATCGATCCAGACCAGCGAGAGAAACGGGGCCGTCGTTGGCGCCCGCCTGGTGAGTAAGGACGATGAGATCATGCTGATATCTGATGGTGGCACCCTGGTCAGAACCCGCGTCAGTGAAATATCAATCCAGGGTAGAAATACCCAGGGTGTTACTTTAATACGGCTTGATAACGGTGAGCGCCTGGTGGGACTTGATCGTTTTGAAAATTTAGATGATGAAGTCGGTGAGACAGAAGCCGAAACCGAATGACGCGCTGTAGTGATTGCGCCAAAGGCTGTTATTTATGAAACTGGATTAATGCAATGGCCGGTTTGACTCTTATTATATTTTATTTAATTACTATAAAGGTACCTGTTAATGACACGTGTATATAATTTTAGTGCCGGTCCTGCGGCCTTACCTGAAGATGTTATTCGTCGCGCAACCGAAGAGATGCTGGACTGGCAGGGTAGTGGCATGTCGGTTATGGAAATGAGTCATCGTGGCAAGGAATTTATGTCCATCGCGACCCAGGCTGAGGCCGATCTGCGCGAACTGCTGGCTATCCCGGATAATTATAAGGTGATGTTTTTACAGGGCGGTGCCAGTTCACAGTTTTCTATGGTGCCGATTAATTTGCTGCGCGGTAAGTCCTCAGCTGATTATTTTAATACCGGGATGTGGTCTAAAAAAGCGATAGCTGAGGCAAGGCGGTTTTGTTCGGTCAACGTGGTAGCCAGTTCCGAACAGCAGTCGTTTACAACTATTCCCGATGCATCAAGCTGGCAGTTTGATACGAATGCTGCCTATGTCCATTACACCCCCAATGAGACTATCGGTGGGGTAGAATTTGATAGCATTCCTGATACTGGCGATATTCCACTGGTTGCTGACATGTCTTCGACCATGTTGTCCCGCCCCATTGATGTCTCCAGATTTGGCATCATCTACGCAGGCGCACAAAAAAATATTGGTCCGGCTGGACTGACGGTCGTTATCGTTCGTGAAGACTTGATCGGCAACGTTGTCGATGGTATGCCTGTCATGTTTAATTACAAGACCCATGCGGATAACGACTCGATGTACAATACGCCACCGACCTTTAGCTGGTATCTGGCTGGCCTGGTGTTTGACTGGTTAAAGGGTCGTGGTGGACTGGCTGGGATGGCGGCCATCAATGAACGCAAGGCCAAAAAACTCTATGCCGCCATTGACGGTTCTGATTTTTACAGTAACCCAGTCGAACCACGTTATCGTTCGTGGATGAATGTCCCCTTTACGCTCGCTGATGCCGATCTTGATGGGAAATTTCTTGAGGGCGCCAAGTCAGCTGGGCTAGTGACCCTGAAAGGACATCGGTCGGTGGGTGGTATGCGTGCCAGCATCTATAACGCCATGCCTGAATCAGGTGTTGATGCCCTGGTTGAGTACATGGCTGAATTTCAACGGGCCCAGGGCTAGGACAAGAAATATTATGTTGAAGATACAGACCCTGAATAATATTTCAGTTGCCGGCCTCGAGCGTCTTCCCCGCGATCAATATGAAATTGCCTCGGAGATGCAAAACCCAGATGCGATCTTATTGCGCTCTTTCAAGATCCATGGAATGGAGCTACCCACAAGCCTGAAGGCTGTTGGCCGCGCTGGTGCCGGTGTCAATAACATCCCTGTTGATGAGATGAGTGCCCGCGGCATCCCTGTTTTTAATGCCCCCGGGGCCAATGCCAATGCTGTGAAGGAGCTAGTTATTGCCGGTATGTTAATGGCCTGTCGCAATATCTGTCAGGGCTGGGAGTTTGCCCGGTCGTTAGAGGGTGATGACGAATCGATCCATAAACAGGCAGAGGCCGGGAAAAAGAATTTTGGTGGATTTGAATTACCGGGCAAGACACTGGGCGTCGTCGGTCTGGGTGCTATTGGCGCCCAAGTTGCTAACACGGCGTTAAATTTGGGCATGAAGGTCATCGGTTATGATCCCGGCATTACGGTCGAGGGGGCCTGGCAATTATCGTCGACTGTCGAGCAGGCCCGTAGTGTCGATGATTTATTGAGTCAGGCCGATTTTGTTACCTTTCATGTGCCATTGGTCGATGCAACACGGCATATGATTAATGAGCAGCGTCTTAAGATGATGCGCGACAATGTTGTCATCCTCAATTTTGCCCGTGATGGCATAGTTGATGATCAGGCTGTATCGGGTGCAATCAAGGCTGGCAAGGTCTATGCCTATGTGACGGATTTTACTAATAACCTGTTAAAAAACCATGAACGGGTAATTACCCTGCCACATCTTGGCGCCTCAACGGTAGAGGCCGAGGATAACTGCGCAATCATGGTCGCGGATCAGGTCCGGGATTTTCTGGAAAACGGTAATATCCGTAATTCAGTCAATTTCCCTGAAGTGGTTATGCCCCGCTCAACAGGATATCGAATTGGTATTGTAAATTCCAATGTGCCTAATATGGTTGGTCAGATCTCGACGGTCATGGCCGGTGCCGGACTGAATCTGATTGATCTGTTGAACAAGTCGCGTGGCTCTATTGCCTATACACTCGCTGATGTTGAAAGTGAGATACCGGCAAAGGTGCTCGAAGGCATCGAGGCAATAGAGGGTGTCCTGAAGGTCAAGGTTTTTAACTAGGTTAGCACCAACATGAACGATAGCGATAAACTCCTGGCAGTCAGGACCCGGATTGATCAACTGGACGAACAGATTCAGGAGCTGATTACTGAGCGTGCCCGCTGTGCGGAGGAGGTTGCGCGACAGAAAAATATTGCCGGTGACAATTCCGAATACTATCGTCCTGAACGCGAGGCCGAGGTCTTGCGCACTGTGATTACGCGTAATCAGGGGCCGTTGGCGGATGATGAAATGGCCCGGTTGTTTCGTGAAATCATGTCGGCCTGTCTGGCCCATCAACACCCGATGTCAGTAGCCTATCTGGGACCAGAAGGGACCTATACCCAGACAGCTGTGTATAAACATTTTGGTCATTCAGTGAAAAGTTGCCCGCTGTCCAACATTAGTGAGGTCTTTCGCGAAGTAGAGGCCGAGGGTGTGCACTACGGTGTGGTCCCGATTGAAAACTCTACTGAAGGTGTCGTGAGTCATACCCTGGATATGTTTATGAATTCACCGCTGCAAATATGCAGTGAGGTCGAGATGCGTATCCATCATTGTCTGTTATCGGTTAGTGGGGATCTGTCACAGGTCAAAGAGGTACGTGCCCATCAACAGGCCTTGGCGCAGTGTCGACAATGGCTGGATGCCAACTTGCCGGGAATACCGCAGTTACCGGTAAGCAGTAATGCGCTAGCAGCCCGAATGGCAAGGGATGAAGAGGGCGTTGCTGCCATTGCCGGTGAGGCCGCTGCCGCTATCTATAAGCTCGCGACGGTTGCTGGCAATATAGAGGACGAACCGGAAAATACTACTCGCTTTCTGGTCATTGGCAGAAAGATGCCCGCACCCAGCAGTAACGACAAGACCTCTTTATTGTTGTCGACAGAAAACCGACCGGGTGCCCTGCAGGCCCTGTTACAACCACTGGCACAGGCCGGTATCTCGATGAGCCGAATCGAGTCAAGACCGTCGCGGCGCGGTACCTGGGATTATGTATTCTTTATAGATATAGAGGGTCATATTCAGGATCCTGCAATCGACGGTGTAATGCCGACACTGAAAAATTCAACCGCAATGCTCAAGGTGCTTGGTTCCTATCCTCGAGCAGTAATTCAGACCTGAGATCGACTATTTCCCTGTCGCGGGTCGCTTAACATCTTTTATTTACTTCAGGTTTAAATAATGATCATCATAATGAAAGCAAATGCCAGTAACACTGAAGTGGAGCTGGTTGAACAGAAATTAAATGCTTTAGGCAAGCAATGTAACATCTCCCGTGGCGTTCAACGCACGGTCATTGGCGCTATTGGCGACGAGAGTGATATTGATAATGAGGCCCTCGAGGCCATTGAAGGAGTAGAGCGGGTTGTACGGGTGATGAAGCCCTACAAGATTGTCTCGCGGGAATCTCATCAGGAGGATACTGTTGTCGATGTAAGCGGCATACCCATTGGTGGTAATACTATTCAGATCATAGCGGGGCCCTGTTCGGTAGAGACAACAGAGCAGATGGATGATGCCGCCTCTGCCGTTGCGGCGGCTGGTTGTCGCCTGATGCGTGGTGGTGCGTTTAAGCCGCGCACCAGTCCTTATGCCTTCCAGGGTGCTGGTGTTGATGGTCTGAAAATGTTTCAGGATGTGGCCCGGCCACGCAAATTACCGATAGTTACCGAGTTGATGGATATTCGCATGCTCGATACCTTTTTAGAACATGAGGTTGATGTCATTCAGATTGGCACGCGTAATATGCAGAACTTTGACCTGTTGAAGGCAGTTGGTAAAACTCATACGCCAGTAATTTTGAAACGCGGCATGTCGGCAACGATTTCTGAATGGCTGATGGCCGCAGAATATATTGCCGCAGGGGGTAATCACAACATTATTTTTTGCGAGCGCGGGGTGCGCAGTTTCGAAACGGCCTACCGCAATATGCTCGATGTCACTGCCATCCCGGTATTAAAACGTGAAACCCATTTACCCGTTATCGTTGACCCCAGTCATGCCGGTGGCAAGACCTGGATGGTGCCAGCCTTATCCCGTGCCGCCATTGCCGCGGGTGCTGATGGCTTGCTGGTCGAGATGCACCCCCGTCCGGCCGAGGCCTGGTGTGATGCCGATCAGGCACTGAGCCCGGAGCAATTGAATACCTTAATGATCGAGCTGGGTGGTATTGCCAGGGTCCTGGGACGAACCCTGTAATCGAATGTAGTCACACGGTATAAGAGAGCGTTAGTTCATGTTTCGACAGTTGACGGTTATCGGCGTAGGCCTGATCGGCGGTTCAATGGCCCGGGCACTGAGACAGGTGAATGCATGCCAGTCAATTGTTGGTTACGGTCGTGATATTAACGGACTGAAACAGGCCGTCGAGCTTGGGGTTATTGATCGCTTTGAACTCGACATGGAACAGGCGATTAAAACAGCTGATCTGATTGTCATTGCTGTCCCCATTGGGGCCATGGCTGAACTGTTTGCGACAATGCGACCCTTTCTGGCGGAGGATGTCATCATCACCGATGTGGGCAGTGCCAAGCAGCAGGTCATCGCAATGGCCAGGGCAGGGCTCGGTCCGCACCTACATAAATTCATTCCCGGTCACCCGATAGCAGGGACCGAACAGAGTGGCGTGATGGCCTCTTTTGCCGGGCTGTTTGAAGACCGGCGAGTAATATTGACGCCAATAGCAGAAAACCGTGCTGATGCAGTGGCGCGTGTCCAGCGGGTATGGGAGCACTGTGGTGCCGAGGTCGTAACCATGGCAGCCGATCACCATGATAATGTACTAGCCGCTACCAGTCATCTACCCCATCTGCTCGCCTATGCCTTGGTAAACACCTTATTACAGTTAGATGATAGCGAAGAAATTTTTAGATTTGCGGCGGGTGGCTTTCGTGATTTCTCCCGCATAGCATCGAGTGACCCGGTCATGTGGCGCGATATCTGTCTGGCCAATCGCGCTTCAATTCTGGCCGTTCTCGATGAATTTAGTCACGCGATCAAGGGCTTGCGTGATTCGATTAATCAATCCGATGAAGATCAGTTACGGTTATATTTTTCGCGCGCCAAGGATGTTCGAGATCGAGTGATTTAATCAATGATCAGCCCATTGACGAAAGAAAGACGCATTATCATAAAAAAATATTGAGTAAAAAAATGTCAAATACCTTTTATATACTACCCGGCGGCAAACTCTCAGGCACGCTCCGCGTCCCCGGTGATAAATCGATATCACATCGCTCAATAATGCTGGGTTCTCTAGCGGATGGTACGACCGAGGTAAGCGGTTTTCTTGAAGGTGAAGATGCGCTGGCGACTCTTAATGCCTTTCGGGCCATGGGTGTCAGGATTGATGGGCCGGATAAGGGGCGAGTGACTATACAGGGTGTGGGTATCGATGGGCTACGGGCCCCGGATCAGACACTAAATGTCGGCAACTCGGGTACCTCTATGCGCCTGCTTGCCGGTCTACTGGCTGGTCAGTCGTTTGCGGTCTCCATGACGGGTGACAGTTCGTTATCCAGGCGGCCAATGCGACGAGTAGCTGACCCTTTAAATAGTATGGGGGCCAACATCAATACGCAGGCTGATGGAACGCCGCCGATGCAGATCTCACCAAGTACTGAATTGTCGGGTATTCATTATCAGATGCCTATGGCCAGTGCTCAGGTAAAGTCGGCCTTATTATTAGCGGGACTGAATGCCCGGGGTGAAACCTGTGTGACTGAACCGGCACCGACGCGTGATCATACCGAGCGTATGTTGGGTGGCTTTGGCTATCCCGTGCGGCGGGATGGGGCGACTGTTTGCATCAAGGGTGGGGGGCGATTACAGGCCTGTGCTATCGATGTCCCGGCAGATATTTCTTCAGCGACCTTTTTTATTATCGGTGCAACAATCGCCCCTGGTTCTGATATCACCTTGACCCATGTTGGCATCAACCCGACCCGCATCGGCGTCATCAATATCCTGCGTCTGATGGGGGCTGACATCACCCTGAAAAATGAGCGTGAGGTCGGCGGTGAGCCAGTCGCCGATGTCCATGTCCGTTATGCGCCACTGCAGGGCATTGATATCCCAGAAGACCAGGTGCCACTGGCAATCGACGAATTTCCGGCCCTGTTTATTGCAGCGGCCTGTGCAAACGGTGAGACCCGATTGAGCGGGGCTGAAGAGTTGCGGGTGAAGGAAAGTGATCGTATTCAGGTTATGGCTGATGGGCTGACTATACTGGGAATTGACGCCCAGCCGACGGCCGATGGCATGGTCATTAACGGTGGCACGCTGACATCAGGGACGGTCGCCAGTCACGATGATCACCGCATCGCGATGTCATTTGCAATGGCTGGCCTAAGGGCTAAGGGCACGATCACAATTACTGATTGTGCTAATGTCATGACCTCATTCCCAGGGTTTGTCAGTCTGGCCGCCGATGCAGGTCTCGGGATTAGAGATGAATGAGAACTGAGTACTCAGTATTCAGTACTTGGGACTTAGGATCTATGGCAACCAGAACACGGAGGGTGCATGAAGACCATGATGATACTCCTAACT
>CAZYTT010000027.1:15272-19687 GCA_964650235.1 uncultured Gammaproteobacteria bacterium
ACTTCACGCAAAACACTCATTTCAGCCTACGAATTGATTACATATATAGAGAGACTAACAAAACATGACATTACAATCTCCCGTCATCACGATTGATGGCCCCAGTGGTTCGGGCAAGGGGACCATTAGTCGGCTGGTGGCCGGCAGGCTGGGCTGGCACTTTCTTGATAGCGGTGCGCTTTATCGTATTACGGGTCTGGCGGCGCTACGGGCTGGTGTCGATTTCGCGGACGACCAGGCCCTTGGGCAGCTGGCAGCAGGGCTCGATGTCGCCTTTGAGGAGCGCAACAATGGCGCTGAGACACGCTTTATCCTGGCCGGCGAAGATGTCAGTGATGCCATCCGCTCAGAGGACTGTGCTGCAGCGGCTTCAATGGTAGCGGCGCTGGGTCCAGTCCGCCAGAGCTTATTGCAACTGCAGCGTGATTGTCGCCGTCCCCCCGGGCTGGTTGCCGATGGTCGCGATATGGGAACAGTGGTTTTCCCGACTGCAGAAGTCAAGATTTTTCTTGTTGCGAGTGCTGAAGAAAGGGCGAAAAGACGCTATAAACAGTTGAAAGGAAAGGGAATCAGTGTTAGTCTGTGCTCCCTTTTGGGCGATATCGAGGCGCGTGATCGGCGAGATTCAGAACGCAGTCAATCACCATTAGTGCAGGCCGTTGATGCACACCTGCTTGATTCAACTAATAAGGGTATCGACGCGGTGGTCGATACTGTGCTGGAATACTGGTTAGAGGTAAAGGCACCCGCCTGAAACTCCCACGATCAGTAGCTCAGTAATACGGTGTCACCTTATTCATAGCCTTAGTGGGCGAGAAGTAGAGTGACGAACATTAACTAACTGTTAGTCGCCCGAATCATCGGGTGCAAACGCGGATAACCTTTGAGGTCATCCCAGGATCTATTCATGACTGAAAATTTTGCAGAATTATTTGAAGAGAGTCTTGCCAATCAACAGATGAAGGCAGGCTCAATTATTACCGGTACGATTGTAGAAGTTGGTCGCGACTTTGTTGTTGTCAATGCCGGACTTAAATCGGAAGGTGTTATTCCGGTTGCCGAATTTTATAACGAGGGTGGAGAAATTGAGGCCACCGTCGGTGATGTAGTTGAAGTCTCACTCGATGCTGTTGAAGACGGCTTTGGTGGCACTCGACTATCGCGCGAAAAGGCTAAACGCGCCAAGCTATGGGATCAGCTTGAAACAGCTATGAATGCTGACGAAGCCATTAACGGAATTATTACCGGTAAGGTCAAAGGCGGCTTCACCGTTGAAGTTGGTGACATTCGTGCCTTCCTGCCTGGCTCATTGGTTGATATCCGTCCTGTACGTGATCTGTCACACCTTGAAGGCAAGAAGCTTGAATTCAAGGTTGTTAAACTTGATCGTCGTCGTAACAATGTTGTCGTATCTCGTCGCGCTATCGTTGAACAGGAAGGCAGTGCAGAACGTGATGCCTTGCTGGAGAACCTGCAGGAAGGCCAGACAATCAAGGGTGTGGTCAAGAATCTTACCGATTACGGTGCGTTCATTGACCTCGGTGGTATCGACGGTCTGTTGCATATTACTGATATGGCATGGAAACGTGTCAAACAACCTTCTGATATCGTCAACATTGGTGATGAGATTGACGTCAAGGTACTGAAGTTCGATAAAGAACGTAATCGTGTCTCGCTGGGCCTGAAACAACTAGGTGAAGATCCCTGGGAAAATCTGGCCCGTCGCTATCCAATGAATTCACGTATCTTCGGAAAAGTAACCAACATTGCTGACTACGGTTGTTTTGTTGAGATCGAAGATGGTGTCGAAGGTCTGGTTCACGTCTCAGAGATGGACTGGACAAACAAGAACGTACACCCATCCAAGGTCGTCAACATGGGCGATGAGGTTGAGGTGATGATCCTGGATATCGATGAAGAACGTCGTCGCATATCACTGGGTATGAAACAGTGTCACAGCAATCCATGGGAAGAGTTTGCCGGAACGCACAGCAAGGGTGATCGAATCAGTGGTGTGATCAAGTCTATTACTGATTTTGGTATTTTTGTTGGCCTGGCTGGCGGCATTGATGGTCTATTGCACCTGTCTGATCTGTCATGGACAGAAGAGGGTGAAGAGGCTGTTCATGGTTACAAGAAGGGTGATGAGATTGATACTGTTATCCTCGGGATAGATCCTGAACGTGAGCGAATCTCACTTGGTATCAAGCAGATTGATCGCGACCCATTCGATGGTTTTCTATCAACTTATCCGAAGGGTAGTATCATTACCGGTACAGTTAGCTCTGTGGATGCCAAGGGCGCAATTGTTAAACTTGACGACGATGTTGAGGGTACATTGAAGGCCTCTGATCTTTCACGTGACCGAGTAGAAGATGCACGTGCCGTACTGAGTGAAGGCGATGAAGTTGAAGCCCGTATCGTTGGTGTTGATCGTAAAAATCATACTGTTACCCTGTCTGTCAAGGCCAAGGATCACTATGAAGAACAACAGGCTGTTAAGGACTACACGAAGTCGTCTGATTCAAGTTCAGCAACAACGCTTGGCGACTTGCTTAAAGAGCAGATGGACAATAACTGATCGATTTGTGCTTGCAGGCCCCGTGGTAAGGGAGAGGGTGTCACGGGGGACCTGCAGCCCTTTTGGTTATTTAAGTCGAATAGCATGATGGTTTAACCGCTAACGGTTTCAGGAGCGTTGGCATTAAGTTTTTCTGGGCCTGTAAAAGCCTGGTAGTTTATGCCTGTTAATCTATGGAAGAGCAGTAGAATAATGAGATTATTGTCTGTTGGGGTTGATTGATGACTAAATCTGAATTAATTGAAATCATCGCGCAAAAACAAAAACATTTATCTTATAAAGATATCGAGTTTGCTGTTAAGACCATGATTGAGCAAATGGCCCAATCATTATCGAGTGGTGAACGTATCGAGATTCGCGGCTTTGGTAGCTTTTCACTTCACTACCGCCCGCCTCGCATGGGCCGTAACCCCAAGACGGGTTCGCCAGTGCCTTTACAGGGTAAGTATGTACCACACTTCAAGCCAGGTAAGGAACTGCGTGAACGTGTTAATGAATCAACAGCGGTTATCACCAATAGTGATGGCACTATTGCTGAACTAGCCTGAGCACTCTTCATTACCTGAATGAGTTATTCGCATAGGCAATCATTCAGTAGTATCATTTAATACGTGACTATCCTGTAAAAGGCGATTTCGATGGCACGTATCTTTGGCTTCATCATAATTCTTATTATTATTGTCCTCGGGCTATTTTTCGGCAGTATTAATGCAGCGCCGGTAAAGCTTGATTATTTCTTTGGTACGGCAGAAATTGCCTTATCGATAACAATGGTCCTCAGTCTTTTCGTCGGGGCAATCCTCGGGGTGCTGGCATGCATGACCTTGATTATTCGTCTTAAACACAGGGTTTCAAGGCTGCAAAAGGCTGTTGCACTGGCTGAAAAGGAAGTCGTAAATCTACGTGCCTTACCGCTAAAAGACGACCGCTAAAATGCCTCAGGACTTACTGTGGTTTCTGTTGCCCATTGCCGCAGCCTCCGGCTGGTGGCTGGCATCCAGGTCTTCATCCACCACAGGGCCACATCAGTCTGGCTCTATCCCGGTAGATTATTATAAGGGTATAAATTACTTTCTTAATGAGCAGCCGGACATGGCCATTAATGTCTTTATTGAGATGCTGTCGGTCGACAGTAAACTGGTGGAACCCCATATCGCCCTGGGCAACCTGTTCCGTCGTCGTGGCGAGACTGATCGCGCTATCCGTATCCATCAAAATCTCATAGCCCGACCTTCGCTAAGCGCGGAGCAACGAAACCAGGCATTGCTGGAGCTGGGTCATGATTTTATGCAGGCCGGGCTCTTTGATCGAGCTGAAACACTGCTGGAAGAACTGGTCTCCAGTGATAGTGGTAATATCCCTGCGCTACGGTTGTTGCTCAAGATCTATGAACAGGAGCAGGAATGGGACAATGCCATCATGACGGCGGGTCGAATAGAGTCGCGCAGTAAACAGTCGTTACGCCATCAGATAGCACTCTATAATGACGAGGTAGCGGCTACGGCTATTAAGGCTGGTGAATATGATGAGGCTCGAAAGGCCATCCGGCATGCCTTTGTGGCGCAACCCGATAATATCCGGGCGCTGATTTTGCAGGCACAGATGGACGCCGGCATTCAGCATCATCGTGGGGTGATAAAGTCATGTAAACGAATTCTGGACCAGGATTATGAATATCTGGGTGATTGTATAGAGTTAATGATCACGGCATATCAGTCTTTATCACGTAGCCGTGAATTCGAGGTCTATATCGAAGAGATTATCCTCGCTCAAAATGCCATTCATCCGGTATTGTTGTATAGCGATTTTCTGATTGAGCACAAAGGTGCCGGGT
>CAZYTT010000028.1:0-19617 GCA_964650235.1 uncultured Gammaproteobacteria bacterium
CCATGGAGAGCAACGCGAAGGCGGTTAGTCCCCGGTAGTCAACGCCGTCTGCAGGCTCTTCATGGATGTCAGCAGAGGATGGCATGTAAAACCAAAAGACGTTAATTGTTCATGTAAAGTAGTTGTCTGATGATCTGGGGAAAGTCCAGTCTGGCTCAAATTAACGATATGGTTGTAGAGAGAGAGTCAGGTAGGCCGGTGATACCGGAATTGTTTGGATAAACGGGGTGAGCCGTTGTGTTAATTGAATTTAAATTGCATGATCCGTTTGATAAGATGGATGAAACAGTAATTAGCTCCGTAGGGCTAGATCCCGAAGGTTTATAAAAGAATTGATTTCTATTGTTCAGTCCACCTGACACAATGAATCCTTGGGTGTTATAAAAGTCTGCATCAGAATTACCTACGGCAACATAAGCCTGGCCGCTACAATCTGCGGAAGTGAAATAGACGGCAGTTACATTCTGTGTAACAACCTGTCCGTTAATATTGACCATATAGTAGTAACCCTTCCATGTGAGGGCATATAAAATGGCGTTTAACCAGTTATTGCCTGATTGAAATGCCGTTGTGCCAAGAAATTTCCCGATAGGTGCCCCGTTTGACAATATTTGTATTGGGGCTGAAATGTTATTGAGGATTGCCGTATTGGCATCAATGTCAGTTCTATTTGTGACTATATCCGATTCAGTCGTCGTTATTCTTGAAGAATTTAATGCGTTATTGGCCGTATTTTGAGCGATATTATTTGAGTGTGTGTTAATTCTGGCTGAATTAGTTGAAATGTTTATTGCATTTATTCCAATGGCAGCTGCGTTGGTATTTATTGATGTGGCATTGTTGCTAATCCGTGTATCCGTGTTTGTGATTTGCTGTTGATTATCGTTAACAGCTGCAGTGACCGCCATGAAATTACTATTAACATCATTTGCCTTTGCCTTTGTGCCCGGCGTAAAAGTATTGGGTATGGCTAGACCACTACCTATGGCACCAGGTGAGATAAGGCATAGTAATAAGGGTAACACACAATTATTGATTTTTTTAATCCCAGTTCTTGTCATCCCAGTTATCATTATCCCATACCAAGTTTGTTGTTTGATTATTTGAATTCGAACTATTACTACCAGCATCAGGGCCGCTAGACCCACAGGCGGAAATAGTTGCAGCCATAAAAACAAAGATTGTAATGAAACGCATGTCGTCTATTTTGGCGAATCTTTTATGTGAAAGGTTTAAAGTATGCCCTGTGTTATTTGGTGCGTCTACCCTGATGAATTCCTGTTCCATCATCATTTTGTACTGAGTCGTGACTTATCAAATGGCTTATATGCTATGATTTGACCGGATGGAATTCTCGACTATTAGGGGTGTGCCAATGCTAGAACAATTCACGCAGGTAGATTTTATCAATCAGTATATTATTCCTTGGTCTATTAAGGTAGGTACGGCCCTGGTCATTTTTATAATTGGGCGATTAGTGGCAAAAGCACTGGTGCGGGTGATTGAAAATGTTATGGGGCGGGCCAAGGTTGATGGCACGCTCATTACTTTTCTAGGTAATATTGTCTATGCCCTGTTGCTAGCCGTAGTGGTAATGGCCGCTCTGGAACAGTTGGGTGTTAAGACAACTTCGGCCCTGGCTATATTAGGTGCAGCCGGTCTGGCTGTCGGTCTGGCCCTGCAGAGCTCGTTGGCTAATTTTGCCGCCGGGGTTATGTTAATCATGTTTCGACCCTTTAAAATTGGTGACTTCGTTGAGGCCGGTGGTACCAGTGGTATTGTCGATGCTATATCTATCTTTAGTACCATTATGCGTACCGGTGATAACCGCGAAGTCATTATACCTAATGGCCAGATCTACGGTGGTACGATCATTAACTATTCTGCGCGTGATACCCGCCGTATTGATATGGTCTTCAGTATTGGTTATGGTGATGACCTTAAACTGGCACGGTCTATTATTGAAGATGTTGTCAATAATGAACCCAGAATTCTAGTTGATCCGGCACCGACGATTATGGTGCTGGAGTTGGCGGCCAGTAGTGTCGATTTTGCCGTGCGTCCATGGGTAAATACGGCTGATTACTGGGCGGTGAGGGCCTATCTGCTGGAAGAGATCAAGGCGCGTTTTGATGCCAGCGGTATTGGTATTCCCTATCCACAACAGGATATCTATATCAAGGAATTACCTGCCGGTAGTAGTAATCCCCTTTAAAGTATAGAAATGCCCTGATCAGCTGATGACGAGTAGAGAGGTTATCGATCAGGTTTTAATGGCAAGTAAAAAAAGCCCATCCAGTTCTGGATGGGCTTTTTAATCGGGCCAGGTTTACTTCTTGGCGTTACGCTCTTCCACTTCCTTGATAACCGCATCAGCAACATTCTTCGGACATGCCATATAGTGTGAAAATTCCATAGAGAATTGACCACGACCTGACGTCATAGTACGCAAGTCACCAATATAGCCAAACATCTCACTTAATGGGCAGTCGGCCTTGATACGAACACCGGTTACGCCCGCTTCCTGAGATTTGATCATACCGCGACGACGGTTTAAATCGCCGATCACGTCACCGACATGATCTTCAGGGGTGAAAACATCTACCTTCATGATTGGCTCGAGTAACTGAGGTCCAGCCTTAGGCATGGTCTGACGGTAAGCAGCTCGGGCAGCAATTTCATAGGCAACTGCTGATGAATCGACCGCGTGGAAGGCGCCATCTAATAATGTAACCCTGAAGTCGAGGCAGGGGAAACCGGCCAGGACACCCTTGTCCATGCTGTCCTTGAAGCCTTTTTCTACGGCTGGCCAGAATTCACGTGGAACATTACCGCCAGTGACCTTGGACTCAAATTCAAAGCCACTTGCAACTTCACCTGGCTCGATAACATAGTCAATCTTAGCGAATTGTCCTGATCCACCCGTTTGCTTCTTATGAGTATAGCTGTCTTCTACGCGTTGGGTGATAGTCTCTCTGTAGGCAACCTGTGGTTTACCAACATTAACTTCAACACCGTGGGTACGTTTAAGGATGTCGACTTTGATGTCAAGGTGGAGCTCTCCCATGCCCTTAATGATAGTTTCACCACTGTCTTCATCAGTCTCGACCCGGAAGGATGGATCTTCCTGAATCATCTTGCCGATAGCGATACCCATCTTTTCTGATGCGGCTTTATCTTTCGGAGCTATGGCAATAGAGATTACCGGATCAGGAAATATCATGGGTTCCAGTGTGCCCGGGTTTTTTGGATCACACAGGGTATGTCCTGTCTGGACGTTCTTCATACCAACAATCGCGACAATGTCGCCTGCTTGAGTGCTAGTTAGCTCGATACGTTCGTCGGCATGCATTTCTACGATACGACCAATACGTTCGGTCTTGCCGGTGAAAGTGTTCAGGATAGTATCACCCTTGTTCAACTTGCCTGAGTAGACACGAATAAAGGTCAGTGCGCCAAAGCGGTCATCCATGATTTTGAAGGCCAGGGCGCGGAAAGGTTCGTTAGGATCAACCTTGGCGACTTTACCGGTTTCATTGCCGTCTTCATCAGTAATTGGCTGAGGTTTAACCTGAGTTGGGTCAGGCAGGTAATCAACAACAGCATCCAGTACCAGCTGAATACCCTTATTCTTGAAGGCAGAGCCACAGTAGGTCGGGAAAAAGTCCAGATTAATAGTACCTTTACGAATGCAGCGCTTCAGGTCTTCAATGGATGGTACTTCGCCTTCCAAGTAGGCCTCCATCAGGTCATCATCCTGATCAACAGCCGTTTCGACCATCATCTCACGGTATTCTTCGGCCTTGGCTACCATGTCTGCCGGGATGTCAGTGACTTCAAAATTTTCAGGCAGGCCAGAATCATCCCAGATATAGGCCTTCATGCTCATCAGGTCAACAACACCCTTGAAGTCATCTTCGATACCGATTGGCAGTACCATAACCAGAGGGACAGCGCCCAGTACTTTTTTGATCTGGTCTACAACGCGATAAAAATCAGCGCCCATACGATCCAGTTTGTTGACGAAAATAACACGAGAAACCTCTGAGTCATTAGCATAACGCCAGTTGGTCTCTGATTGTGGTTCAACACCACCTGAGCCACAGAAAACACCAATACCACCATCAAGGACCTTGAGTGAACGATAGACCTCAATGGTGAAGTCAACGTGTCCCGGAGTATCGATGATATTCATGCGATGACCATTCCACTCACAAGAAGTCGCCGCAGACTGAATGGTTATACCACGCTCGGCTTCCTGTTCCATGAAGTCGGTCGTTGCTTCACCATCATGTACTTCTCCGGTCTTATGGATCTTACCCGTCAGTTTCAGTATACGCTCTGTACTCGTCGTCTTACCGGCATCCACGTGGGCGAAAATACCAATGTTTCTGTAATGTGCTAGGTCTGTCATGTTATTACTCTATTATTAAGTTATATAAAATCGTTTGCGATCTAAAATAGCTGCAACCCTTGTTAGCCTTGCGAGTAAAAGTCTGTCGCGGAAACCAGATTTCGTCAGGGTGATTTGCTGACTCTGCAAATAGCAGCCAAGGTTAATTTAGAAGACTTAACTTAGGTTGTTCACCCTCATTGTGCCATCCTATAGATAGCTAACCTTGAAAAAGGCGCTATTCTAACCTGAAACCGTTGTAAAATAGAACATAAATTGCAGTAATGGGTGAGATTCAATCCGGCAAAGAGTGCCAGCCAGGGTAAATTGCTCAAATAACAGGCTTTCTGCCAATTTAAAAGGAAATCGTGTCCAGTCAGCTTTCAGCGCACAACCAGCGGTCAGTAATCTTTCTAATGGGGCCAACCGGGGCGGGCAAAACCGATCTGGCGGTAGAATTGTTAGCGCATCTTAATGGTGGGATTATCAGCGTCGACTCGGCTCTTATCTATCGTGGGATGGACATCGGTACGGCTAAACCGGATAAGGATGTCCTGCTTCGGGCACCGCATCGACTGATTGACATCTGTGACCCCGTTGACAGCTATTCGGCAGCCAGTTTTCGTCACGATGCCCTGATTGAGATTGAGGCACTGCACGCCAGGGGTCAGGTACCCATTCTGGTGGGCGGGACGATGTTGTATTTTCGTGCCCTGGCGCAGGGGCTAAGTAAGCTGCCATCATCAAAACCCGAGGTGCGCCGGGTCTTGATGGAGCAGGCTGTTGACCAGGGCTGGACAGCTATGCATCGTAGATTGTCTGAGCTTGACCCAGTTGCCGGGGAGCGGATTCATCCCAACGATCCCCAGCGCATACTGCGGGCGCTGGAGGTCTATGAGCTGACAGGCACACCTTTGACGGAATTACAGGGTCAGGCTGAACCGCTGCCATACCACATTATTCGTGTGGTTATATGTCCTGAAGACCGGGTAACCTTGCATCAGCGTATTGAAAAACGATTTAACCTTATGATGGACGATGGATTTTTAGCGGAAGTAGAGAGATTATTTCAGCGCGGGGACCTTCATGCCGATATACCATCTATGCGTGCTGTAGGGTACCGTCAATTGTGGTCCTTTATTGCAGGCGAGTATGGGCTGGAGACAGCTATAGAGCGTGGCATTATTGCAACCCGGCAACTGGCAAAACGTCAAATGACCTGGCTCAGGTCTGAACCTGATGTGGCGGCGTGGATAGCCGGGGGGGATAAAAATAGTTTAGTACGTGTATTGAAAACGCTCGAAGATGCCCAATTATAATAAAAAATAACAGGCAGTTGTAACTTTGACGAGACCATAACGACTGAGTAGTAACCAGGTCGTTATCGAATCTACGAGAATCAACATGTCCTGGAAACAACAGGAGAAGAACAATGGCCAAGGGACAGTCTCTACAGGACCCCTTTTTAAATGCGCTGCGTAAAGAGCGTGTACCGGTGTCTATCTATCTCGTCAATGGTATTAAATTACAGGGACAGGTGGACTCATTTGACCAATTTGTGGTGTTATTGAAAAATTCAGTTAGTCAAATGGTGTATAAACATGCCATTTCAACGATTGTTCCAGCACATAATGTCAAGATCTTCCCCGATGATGGTGGTAATGCCTAACTACAGGACGCTCAATGCAGTCAACTGACAGTAGGTACGCTATTGTTTGAGCGGCCACAAACCGGTAACCAGGCTATCCTGGTTACCATTCAATTTTATGAATCAGGTATTCAGGAACAGGGTGAATTCGAAGAGCTGGTCAGGTCCGCCGGTGCTGAAATAATAACCCATATCACTGGTCGGAGGCACAAGCCTGATCCCCGTCTTTACATTGGTGCTGGGAAACTCGAGGAGATTCAGCAGCTGGTTGAACAGAACCAGGCTGACCTGGTTATTTTCAATCATACCTTGAGCCCGGGACAGGAACGGAATATAGAACAATTGCTTAAGTGCCGGGTTCTCGACCGTACTGGTTTAATCTTGGATATTTTTGCTCAACGGGCACAGTCTTTTGAAGGTAAACTACAGGTCGAGCTGGCACAACTTCGACATCTATCGACCCGACTGGTCAGGGGCTGGACCCACTTGGAGCGACAGAAGGGTGGTATCGGACTGCGTGGCCCGGGTGAAACCCAGCTGGAAACAGATCGTCGTTTGATCGGTGGCAGAATCAAATCACTCAATAAACGCCTCGACAAGGTATGTAAGCAACGTGATCTACGCCGCCAGTCACGGCGAAAATCTGCGGTCAAAACGATTTCCTTAGTTGGCTATACCAATACCGGTAAATCAACGCTGTTTAATCAATTAACCGGTGCCGGGGTGCTGGCTGCAGATCAATTATTTGCCACGTTGGACCCTACGCTGCGACGGTTGAGCTTGCCAGCACTGGGTGAGGTCATTCTGGCGGATACGGTCGGGTTTGTGCGTCAGTTGCCTCATGGCCTGGTTGCTGCCTTTCGAGCGACACTGGAAGAGACTATCGAGGCCGATTTATTGCTGCACATCATTGATGCCAGCGATGAGGGGCATCATGACAGTATCGAGCAGGTTAATGAGGTGCTGGCTGAAATTGGTGCCGATAAAATTCCCCAGATTGAGGTCATGAACAAGATTGATCGGCTCGACGATGTCGCTCCTCGTATCGAGCGTTTTGAGAATGGTCAGATACGCCGGGTCTGGATCTCAGCAACTGAACAGAATGGCCTGGAATTTTTACAGCAGGCTATTGCAGAGTGTCTGTTGGATCAAGGCGAAATTGTCGACTGGGACAATCGGTCAGCAGATGTTCAGGTTCAACAGGTTCGTCGTATGCGGCTATTACCGCAGGCTGCTCGTCTTCGGGCGCAATTATTTGAGTGGGATGTTATTCGTCATGAGTCGACTAATGATGATGGCGAATGGCTACTGGATGTCGAAATCAGCCCTGGTTTGCTGGGATATCTAGAAAAACAGGATGGTTGTTTTCTGGAAAAATGATACTGTTTTGCACCAAGTGCTTGAGAAGTAGCGCCTATCAACCTACAATCAGCAGCCATATAATGTTTGAATTCATTAGTGGTGGATTTGACTTGGTGTCAGATCGGCCACCACAACATCATCGAAGTCTGATAGACCAGCTAGCTAGTTTCTTAGTTAACGATGAAAAAGCATAACAAGACGCACAACAAAAGGTAACGATCGAAACCATGCGACGTAAAAATAGTGATACTAAAAACCATCAGGAGATGGCGTGGAATGAACCTGGTGGTTCCGGTGATGATAAAGACCCCTGGGGTGCGCGGGGCAATAAGAATCAATCGCCGCCAGACCTCGACGAGGTTGTGCGCAAGCTCCAGGATCGCTTCAATAAATTATTTGGTGGCGGTAAGTCCGGCGGTGAAGGGGCAAGCGGTGGCAGTGCATCTCCTGGTGGCAAGGGTGTTGGTATCCTGGTCCTGATAGCCCTGGTTTTATGGGGATTAACCGGGCTCTACACGGTCAATGAAGGTAATCGCGGTGTGGTACTACGTTTTGGTGAGTACACCGAGACCACAATGTCAGGACTGCACTGGCACATACCTTATCCAATTGAACAGGTTGAGATTGTTAATGTCCAGGAAATTCGAAATGTTGAAGTCGGTTATCGCAGTAATCTGTCGGGGCAGGGTGGCGGTCGTTCGGTTTTAAATGAGGCTTTAATGCTGACCCAGGATGAAAATATTATTGACATCAAATTTGCCATTCAATATCGAATTAAGGATGCGCGCGACTATCTGTTTAATGTCAGCGATCCTGACGTTACCCTACATCAGGCCACGGAGAGTGCCGTCCGTGAAATCATTGGTAAGAGTAAAATGGATTTCGTGCTGACTGAAGGTCGAAACGAGATCGTAGTCCGGGGAAAGGAATTAATTCAGAAAATTGTTGATGATTATAAGGCCGGACTGGAGCTGACCAGTGTCAATATGCAGGATGCCCAGCCACCTGAACAGGTTCAGGCGGCATTCAGTGATGCTGTTAAGGCCCGTGAGGATGAGGTCAGGCTGAAAAACGAAGCTGAGGCCTATGCCAATGATGTTCTTCCAAAGGCTCGCGGTACAGCCGCCCGCATGGTTGAAGAGGCTAATGCTTATAAGGAGCAGGTGATCGCGGAGGCTGAAGGTGATGCCAGTCGCTTTAGTCAGGTCCTGACTGAATACAAGAAGGCACCGGAGGTGACGCGTCAACGTATGTATCTGGATGCCATTGAGAGCGTCATGAATAAAAGCACGAAGGTACTGGTCGATGTTGATGGTGGCAATAACCTCCTCTATCTGCCACTTGACCGGATGATGCAACAGGGGGCTGCTGCACTACCCATGAATTCGTCATCAACAAGCGCGCTTGAAATTCCAGAGCCATTACGTTCCAGCGCACAGAATACAATGAATAATAGTAATCAGCGCATGCGTTCGACATTGCGTTCACGGGAGGTGCGCTAATGACTCAGGGTAAATTAATGGCTTTTCTTGTCCTGGTTCTGGCCTCTATTCTGGTCTTGAGTGCCTCTGTCTTTACTGTCAAGGAATGGGAGAGGGCGGTACTGTTTCGCTTTGGTGAAATTCTGCGAACTGACTATGAACCGGGTCTGCACTTTAAGATCCCACTGATTAATAATATTCATAAATTTGATGGTCGGATTCAGACCCTTGATGCAGAACCTGAGCGGTATCTGACGGCTGAAAAGAAGAATGTAATTGTTGATTCTTTTGTCAAATGGCGTATTAATGATGTTTCTGTCTACTATACAGCGATGGGTGGCGACCCTCTCCGGGCCAATTTGCGTCTGTCGCAAATTATTAAAGATGGCCTGCGCGGCGAGTTTGGTAAGCGCACCATTCAGGAAGTTGTTTCGGGTGAACGTAAGCAGATTATGGATATACTGACATTAAATGCTGCCAGTCAGGCCGCTGAGTTTGGTATTACTGTTGTCGATGTGCGAATTAAACGGATTGATCTCTCCGAGGAAGTCAGTAGTTCAGTCTTCCGTCGGATGGAGGCCGAGCGTGATCGTGTCGCCAAGGAGCTTCGTTCTCAGGGTTCTGAGGCTGCAGAAGTCATCAGGGCTGAGGCCGAGCGTAAGCGTACGGTGATTCTTGCAGAGGCCTATCGCGAGGCTGAGCAATTACGCGGTGAGGGCGATGCCAAGGCTGCTGATATCTATGCCCAGGCCTATAATAAGAACCAGGAATTCTACGCCTTTTACCGTAGTATCAACGCCTACAAAGACAGTTTTAGTAATAAGGGCGATGTATTGGTGCTTGAGCCTGATGCTGATTTCTTCAAGTATTTCAATAGTATGCAGGGTAGTGGCAAATAAGATTCGATTACCCTGGGTGATGTCCCCGGCGGCCTGCGAGTAATAGTATAGATGTGGGATGATTTCTGGCGTGCGCTCTGTTTGATGCTTATTCTTGAGGGTGTATTGCCATTTTTGAGTCCTGCATCCTTACGTGCGCATCTGTTACAATTGACCCGCATGCCAGATCGTTCCATCCGTCTGGTAGGTTTAAGCTGCATGATTGTAGGTGTCGTGCTGCTTTATCTGTTAAAATAGTCGTTTAAAATTAAATGACCCCGCAGTAACCAGCCTGAAAGCACGGATATGACCTGATGACTGATTCCCTTCGTTATGATAATCACTGGGACACCAGTGACCGCTGGTTGCTACCTGAGGGGGTTGAAGAATACCTCCCGGAACAGGCTGAACGCCTTGAGTCCCTGCGGCGTGAATTATTAAATCTGTTTCATAGCTGGGGCTATGAGCTTGTTATACCACCATTAATTGAATACCTTGAATCCCTGCTGGTCGGCGTTGGCCATGAGCTGGACCTTGAGACATTCAAGTTGATAGATCAGTCTACCGGTCGGTCAATGGGGGTCAGGGCAGATATGACACCTCAGGTTGCCCGTATTGATGCCCACCGACTACGTACTGAAGCGCCATCACGGTTGTGCTATCTCGATACCGTATTACTTAGCCGCCAGGATGGCTTTGCCGGTTCACGGACACCATTACAACTAGGTGCTGAGCTCTACGGCCATGCCGGTATCGAGAGTGATATCGAGATGCTGCGACTGATGATTGAAACCCTTCGCGTTACTGGTCTGAAAGAATTTTATCTGGACCTGGGTCATGTCGGGATCTTTCGTGCCTTGTCACGCCAGGCCCAGCTGGATATCGATCAGGAAAAAGTCTTATTTGATGCCCTGCAACGTAAAGCCCGTCCCGAGATAGAGGATTATCTGGCAACCATAAATATTGATCGTGCGGTGGCGCAGATGCTGATCGGGCTGGTTGAATTAAATGGTGATTACGGGGTACTTGATGAGGCCGAGTCGGTGCTGGCCAGGGCTGGAACCGAGGTTCAGCAGGCACTGGTTAACTTGCAACGAATCGCCCGAATGGCACGATCGCAATTGAATGATGTGCCCGTGTATTTTGATCTGGCTGAGTTACGGGGCTATCGCTATCAATCGGGCGTTGTCTTTGCCGCCTTCACCCCCGGTCATGGTCAGGAAATTGCCCGCGGTGGTCGTTATGATGAGATTGGTCGCTTATTTGGACGCCCACGACCTGCAACAGGTTTCAGTTCAGACCTGAAGACTCTTATGGCATTGAGTCCGTTACAACCGTATAAAAAAGATGCCATTTTAGCACCTGCTTCAGAGTGTGAAGTCTTGCAACGTACGATTAGGGAGTTGCGGAGCCAGGGTTTTCGGGTCATCAGCGAACTACCCGGTCAGGCAGGTAATGGTAACGACCTGGGTTGTGACCGTAAATTAGAGAAGGTTGACAGCAAATGGTGTGTTGTCGATCTTGAGCGATCCTGAAAACTACCAGCGCTCAACCCGGCTAGAAAGAATTTAATCAATATTGGAAAAAGACCATGGGAAAAAAAGTCGTAGTTATTGGCTCGCAATGGGGTGATGAGGGTAAGGGTAAAATTGTCGATCTTTTGACTGAGCAGGTATCTGCGGTAGTCCGCTTTCAGGGGGGGCACAATGCTGGTCATACACTTGTTATTGATGGTGAGAAGACAGTTCTGCATCTGATCCCTTCTGGAATTTTGCGTGATAATGTCCAGTGTCTGATTGGAAATGGTGTGGTCCTGTCATTGGAGGCCCTGCTCGAAGAGATTGCTATGCTGGAAGGACGTGGTGTCCCTGTACGCGAACGACTACGGGTTAGTGCTGCCTGTCCGTTGATTTTGCCCTGTCATATCGCTCTCGATCAGGCCCGTGAGAAGGCCCGGGGCAGTGCTGCAATCGGCACTACTGGACGCGGTATTGGACCGGCCTACGAAGATAAAGTGGCGCGTCGCGGTGTGCGTCTGGCTGACCTGTTTCATCGTGAACGCTTTGCGTCGAAATTGGGTGAAATGCTCGACTACCATAATTTTGTCCTGCAAAACTATTACAAGACCAGTCCCATTGAATTTCAACAGGTGCTGGATCAAATGATGGCCCTGCAGGATGACCTGCAACCATTAGTGCTGGATGTGCCGGAACAGGTCTATCAGTATCATAAATTAGGCGACAATGTCCTGTTTGAGGGTGCCCAAGGTACATTACTGGATATTGATCATGGGACCTATCCCTTTGTCACCTCATCTAATACAACGGCTGGTGGTGCATCTACCGGTAGTGGTATGGGGTTACTATATTTTGATTATGTCCTCGGAATAACCAAGGCCTATACCACCCGCGTTGGTTCCGGTCCGTTTCCGACCGAGTTGCATGATGATCTGGGTGGGCGTTTGGCCGCGCGCGGTCATGAGTTTGGTTCTACCACGGGTCGACCACGTCGTTGTGGATGGTTCGATGCCGTAGCACTGCGTCGTGCTAGTCAATTGAATAGTATCTCTGGCCTCTGTATTACCAAACTTGATGTGCTAGATGGGATGGATACCATTCGTATGTGTGTTGGCTATCGTCTGGATGGTGAGGTAAGTCTGACACCACCGGATGGCGCAGAAGCCTTTGAGAGTTGTGAACCCATTTATGAAAATTTTCCTGGATGGCAGACGTCAACCTTTGGTGTGAAGCAATATGATCAATTGCCAGCTGAGGCCCGTGCCTATTTAAAACGTATTGAAGAGGTCGTTGAGACCCCTGTGGATATTGTCTCTACTGGCCCTGATCGTGAAGAGACCATTATCCTGCGTCACCCCTTTAGTTAAACGCACGGTATTAAATCGGGTTGTTTGCTGATCAAGTTGTGGGTGAGTACGCCTGTGCTCACATGGTAATGACAGGGCATTGGCAATTGCTGGGACTATATTAGTTATTTTATTACTCAGTGATTATCGCTCGATCGTATATAGCAGGTCAGCTCCCTGGTGTTCACCATTTTCACCTTTTAACTGCCACTTGTCAGATATCTGATAACGCACATTGAAGGTATTATAGGCATCAATGATCCCGACACCATAGCTGATATAGAGTCGAGGAGAGAGGTAACGACCAATGACTAGTGAGGCTTGTTCACCGGTATCATTACTCTCTACGCGCATCTCATCAAAACCAAAGCGATCCCCAAGGGTCCGGGCTATTTGATCGCCGCCAGACAGGCCCAGGGCGAGGGCGGCGTTAGCCATCATGGCACCCTCTGAATCTGTTGAGGTTTCCAGTGTCCGGCCTAATAATAGATAGGACAGTGCATCGGTCTGCCCCATCGTTGGCACCGAGAATAATTCGATCTGCGGATCTTTCAGGCTACCGAGGACCTTGATGCCTGCAGTGACGTCACCAATATGTCTTACTGCACGGAGATCGAGGCCCGGGTTTGCGATGGGCCCACCGGTAAAAAGTATGCTGCCCTGTTCGATATCGAGTCGCTGACCATAGGCTTGGTAGCGGCCGTTGACAGCTGAAAACTCACCTATTGCTGTTGTCAGTTGACCAGGTAAATCCTGGATCTGGAGTGATCCGGCAAATTCCCCCTCATATCCAAAACCAAAGAAATTAACTCGCTCACCCAATGTTATTTTCATGCGAGTCATCATTTTCCATTGGTCCTGGCTGGTAATGTCGGCATTGATAAGCACGGCATCGCTCGATGTCTGTGCCGCCGTACTAATGTCTTTGGGTTTCAGGTTGGCATAGGGTATGAGGAGCTCACCATCAATAGAGATTTCGCGTGGCCTGATGTCGATCTTTATCTTAGGTGATACGTGCACCTCGGCCTCAGGTATATGTGATACCTCAAAGTTTTCACCCGAGATAGTCAATGTTGTCGGCCAGTTAGTAATGTCTATTAGTCGAGTATTGCCCACTACATTGAGGTGCCCTTTACCTGAGGCAGCGTCAAGTCTGAAATTGAATTGGCTGGCGTCGCTGGTCTGGCCCGCGAGTTTTATGTTGTCGATATTCAGACCCAGACGGGGGACCTGCAGTCGGCCATCGTCGATGTTAATCTGCGTTTTGATACCGGGTTGAGCCAGGGTGCCATCGATGTCAATAGTAATGTCAGCTTTAGCTGATAATTCATTGACCTGAGGGACCATTGCATCAATCAGGTCGAAATTGCTGAGGGTTATGTTTGCATAGGCTTTGATAGTTTGTTGAGAGGGCTTTATTGTCAATAAATCAGCTTGGGGAAGGTCGATGTCAATAATGGCCTTGTCGCTGTCATTGATTAATAGCTGAGCTCGAACCTGAACACCCTTGTCATTGGCAGTTAAAACCATTTCACCCTTTTCATAGGTCCACTGATGCTCAGGGTTATCACTGAGAGGTAGCCGTATATAACTGCCGGGGAGTGTTAAACGGGCTTCTACAGTTAACTGATCAGCACTCAGCAGTGCCTCGGCTGAGCCGTTGACTACACCGTCAAGATGACTGTCCTGTGGTAGCCAACCATCCAGTGTTGCCAGTGTTAGACTGGTAGCCGTGAGAATACTCCTAGTCCCCTCTTTTAGTTGACTGATGTCCACGCATAATTGACTTTCAGGCCGGGTGTCACTGACAAGACAGGTGGGTGCTATGGCGGTTTTAGTTGGACTGATGGCTACATCAACTTGATTTGCCAGAGACCAGTTGCCCCAGGCTGCGCTTTTTATACTGGTTTTATCTAACTGCCCAAGCCAGCCATCATCGGTACCTTTGCCCGTCATGGTTACGGCTAACTGGTTATCTTCAGCGACGACGGTCAGGTATATATTACCCCTGTCGACATTGACACCTATAGCCGACACAACAATATCGTTATACATAATACCCTCAGCGCTGGCAGAGAGAGTGGGTTGCCATAACTTGTCACTGGCAAGGCTTATCTGAGCTTTCAGGGCATTGATAGTAGTTGCTGATAATAATGTAATTTCCTGGCCGTCAACGGTGGCGCTAATTTCAGGTGCTTCATGCTTACCACTGACTGTACCATTGGCACGTAAGAGGCCCTGACTATCAGGGATAAGTTCGCCGATATTTGGACTATTTAAATTCCAGTCAATCGCCAGTTGTTCAGTTATTTGCCCTTTGATTGACAGCTGTGACTGGCCTGACGTGAGGAGTATCTGTGGTATAATCACAGTATCTTGGTTAAGACTGGCCTGTCCCTGGAGTTGGATCGGATAGTTACGCAATTCGCCGTCAATCTTGTCAATCTCAAGGTCGGCAATGAGCTGATTATTTATTAAGGCCCCGTTTGACTTCAGTTGACCATTTAGTTGCCCCGGCCATTGGGGGAAGACTGTACCTGGATTAATATCTGATGCGGCTATCTGGGTCTGCCATTGTAGATTTTCACCCCACGATACCTGACCATCAGCCTGAATCAGTCCAGCGAGTCCTTCAATCCGTAACTGGTCAAAATCCAGGTGGTCAGTCGTTGCGAGCCCGGTGACATAGATAGCTGACTGGATATCTGCCCAGTCTAGTGTCGAACCGATGCCCATTCGGAAGACACGACCATCACCAACCAGCCAGCCACTGCCCGTCGGGCTGTTAAAGTCTGAAGGACCTTGCAGTGGCCAGTGGATATTTTCCCAGTTGAAATTTACCTGAAGCGGATTAGTTGAGTCAGAGTAAGACCAGAGGGCGATGCCAGTAACAGCCATATCACTCGATTTTATATTGAAATTTGCGTCCGGGGCCGTTAATAGGTTAGTGATGTCAACAGCAGTTTTAATGGCTATTGCACCACTTGTCTGTTGCTCAAAATGAGACTGCAACATATCGCCTTTCAAACTGGCCCTGGCCTGTAAAGGCTCCGCTGATTGCACTTGCCAATCGACATATATTTCATGCGGCAAGGTTGATGTCAATCGGATTTGACCACTGGTTGTTGCAACCAGATTATCCATTTCAACGTTAATTTTATTCACGCTGACAAGTTGCCCCTGGGCTGTTATATCAGCACCAAGATGTTTAATGATCTGGGGTTGATCGGTGATAATTGTCAGGTCATTAATAGCTAGAGAAGGCATGCTGATATCGACAGGGAAGGTGATGGTGGGCAATGTGATTTTAGCCTTCGGCTGGTCCTCGACCACAGGTGATGACTGTCCTGGTGGTAACTGGATGATAATGCCAGAGGCTGTTAATTCAATGATATTTAGATGGGCGCTGAATAAGTCTCTGGGGCGCCAGTCCAGTCTTACTTGATCAACAGTAACGTCTAATCCAGTTGCATCATGATAGGCCAGTTGGTGGATTACTATGGGACCAACCAGTTGACCCTGTAACTGATGATAGGTCATGTCCATCCCCAGGGCATCCCGGACAGACTTCAGGGTCCAGTTAAGTCCTGCCTGTGTTGTTACTAGCCAGATAAATCCACTTGTGGGAATTAGCGCAATCACTAGTGCCAGGCTGTACAAAATGCGCCTCATAAATCAGGCCCGATATTGATATGAATACGCCAGGGTTTATCGGGTTGACTAATGGCGTTGGCATAATCAAAACGCACCGGGCCAATAGGCGAGCGCCAGCGAAAACCCAGGCCAGCGCCGCGTTCTAGTTTGTCATCCACATGATTATAGGCATTACCGGCGTCATAAAAAGCGGCAATACCCCATTGATCGTTCATGAAGTGTTCGAGTTCTACACTTCCTGACATCAGGTAGCGACCACCAATAACATCGCCGGTCGCATCCACAGGACCCAGGGATTGATAGCGGTAGCCGCGTACACTTTGTGTGCCGCCAGCAAAAAACCGCAATGAAGAGGGTAGCTCTTCAAAGCTCGATGACCAGGTGCTCCCGACCTTGCCGCGTAAAATAAATCTATTCGTCTGTCCTAGCGGCGTGATAGTTTTAATGCCGCCTTCAGCTTGAAAAAAACTGGTTGTCGAAGCAATCTTGTCATTGGCGCCACGAAAGCTGATATCGAAGCGCAGGCCATCCAGGGTATTAATAAATGTACGTCCCCATATCCTGCGCCAGCTGACGCCAGGTATTAGCAGGCTTGAATTTCCATGAGTACTGGCAATGATAAAGTCTTCTTTCTGATAATTGAGGGACAGGATTTCACGCCAGGCATCGTTGTTGCGATTCAGACTTGCCCCTATGGATCGGATGGTGCTGGTATTTGTGTCGGTCTTTTCATTGACCACACCCGCAGAGTAGATGACCTGATCAGTGCGAGGGTTAAAGCTCGGGACCTGATAGCGTGTACTAATGCTATAACCAATTTCTGACAGGCGGGCCTCCGCGTTAAAGCGATGGCCTTTATTATTTACCCGTGGTACTTCCCAGCCCAATTTTGTTCGTGCCCCGGTATCAGTGCCATAACCAAGGCCAAGGGTATAGCGACGGTCCTTTCTCGGCTTCAGGATTATGCTAATAGGTACGTGATTGTCATTCGTGCTGGCTATCTGGGGTGAAACCTCAACACTGTCAAAGTAATCGCTATCACTTAGGGCCTGTTGTAACTGGAGTAACAGGTTAAGCGAGTAGGGTGTGCCGGGCTCAAACGGTATATAACGTTGCAGAAGATCTGAGGTTAAGATTGTCTGGTTCGTTTTTATCTCACCAAAGGCAAACCGTTTGCCCATGGCGAAGTGGAGCTTGATTCTGACCTCGTATTTTTTTAGGTCTATTTCAATTCGATGTTCAATAAATTTTGCATCAAAATAGCCCTGTTCTGCAGCCTGTCGAGCCAGTTCAGATTTGAAGTTATCGTAGTTCAGATGGTTAAAAGGATCGCCCACAAGAAAAGGTGGTTTTTGCTGGAAGGTGTAAAAGACAGAATTATTATCAAATTCTCCAGTTAATTTATAATCCAACAGCTGAACAGGGATGGGCTTACCGCGATCAATAGTAAATTGGGCTAACCAGTTACCAGGTTCCGTTTGGGTGAGTGATTTTTGTACGCTAGGCTGGTAAAAGCCAAAGGGTTGCAGGGCCTGTTTAATCTCTTTGGTGGACTTCACAAACAGGCGCTGTAGTCTGCCAGGGGATAGCAGGTCATCATTTTTCTGCCGTTCCATACTGAGGTAGGCACGAATATTATCTGTTAGTTGGGTATCGACGCCCTTAATTGTGACGGTGAGATTTAATTTTGCATAAGCATAAGGCGCAGTGCCCAAAGAGAAAAGCACAATGACAATACAGCCTGTGATTTTTTTCATTGAGTGCGACCGCACAGGTGCAAGCAGTTGATGTTGCGGCTATGTTGCCCTGAATCTTTTAAATAAATGTACATCTTTTATTTTATTTCCAGGATGGCTGTATCTAGCTCTATTATATACAACAGTCTCGTTGACAGACACTCGCTTATGTTGATATTGGAGTAGAAATCAGGGTAGATATTAGCGTAGGTATTAATGTCCTTGAGGTAATTGTATGGTGGAAAAGGAAACTAGGCTGGTGGTTTTGCGGGGTTATTAATAGCGTATCAGATACTTAGGCTTGCTCAAGTGCAGGATATTCAGCGGAAGGGTCAAAGTGATTTAACACCTCATCAATTAATGATATTTGATCAGAGTCTTTGCTGAACAGGGCGTAAGCGTGTCGATAGATGATCGGGGCATCTGCAACCATGATTTGATCAGGAGGAACGGTGGCTACGGGAAATTCTCGCCGATGACTTCTATTATCAATAGTTCATTTCGCCAAAGTCCCCTCTGATTACCACTGAATCTGGTCGTGGTGTGATGTAAAGTCACGCCTTCTGCTTAAGCTTCAATTTCACGGCCTGGCGCTTGATTTTTAATTTAAGTGGGTCATCAGGCTAGTCCAGTTTGAACTCCTTGTTGTCTTAAGCTTGCCAGGATACGATGGTTGTCATACTTTATTGCTATTAACAGTAATAATGAGGCTGGACAATGGATCATTCCGAGGTGGGTGTTGTTATTATTGGCGACGAGATATTATCCGGTAAACATCAGGATAAACACATGGCCCAGGCCATTCGTGCGCTGAAGGTAACGGGCCTGCAATTGTCCTGGGTGCAGTATCTGGGTGATGATGAAACTCAGTTAGCACAGCAGTTCAGGTTGAATATCAAGAAAAATTGTCCTGTTTTCCATTTTGGCGGGATCGGCGCAACACCGGATGACTGTACCCGACAGGCCGCTGCAAAGGCCTTTCGCGTTGATCTGATTCGACATGCGGAAGCTGTACAAGAGATCGAGGCCCAGTATGGTGATGATACCAGTTCCAAACGGCTGTTAATGGCTGATTTACCTCAGGGTTGTCGACTCATTCCAAATCCGGTTAATCGTATTCCCGGCTTTAGTGTTCACTGTTATCATTTTTTTCCAGGGTTTCCCAGTATGGCATGGCCAATGATGGACTGGGTGTTGGCACGTGAGTATCAAACAAGGCATAAAGCGCTGAAGGAGTTGTCGGTCATCATTGAGGGTACGGCAGAGAGTGAGTTGATTGAGATCATGGCGGCAGTCGGGGCACAGTTTGCTAGTGCCAAAGTATTTAGTCTGCCGCATATTGGTAGACATCGTTATATTGAGTTAGGGGTGCGAGATCGTCTGAATGTTCACGCGGCATTTACAGAGCTGTGTCGCCAGTTAACACAGGCATCAATACCGTGGCAGGCTAATCAGTCAGACCTGCAATGAACTATATTTGGCGCCACTCTTGAAGGATTGAACTAAGCAAGATGGTGCCGAGGAGAGGACTTGAACCTCCACGAGGAAACCCCCACTAGCACCTGAAGCTAGCGCGTCTACCAATTCCGCCACCTCGGCCTG
>CAZYTT010000029.1:0-12015 GCA_964650235.1 uncultured Gammaproteobacteria bacterium
ACTAATACATCTCGTTACTTTGGTTTAACTACAAGCGCTAATGCCGCTAATGTTGGTCCTGGTGTAATTGAGTATGGTTTTTATTTAAGAGGAGGTAACCCCGCTGATGTCATCGTGGTGGAATCGGGCAGTGGTAAGACTACTGGTCTAGTCATTACCACGGGTGATGAGTTAAGCGTCCAGCGCGCGGGGACGACGATTACGTATTTGAAGAACGGCGTTGTGTTTTATACCAGTAATGCATCGTCTTCAGGCGGTCTGGTTGCCGATGTGGCCTTTGTTAGAAATTTTTCAGAGAATGCAACCATAGCTAATGGCATCTTATTTAGTACCATTGCCCCTGGTAGCTACTATATTGGCGCTATAGCTGACGATGGTGCTCAAATCAATGAGGTCGTTGAGTCAAATAATAAAGCTTTGTTGACTGGTGGAAGTCAGGTGACTGTATCTGCTGTTATGAGTACGGGAAATTCTGGATCAGGCGGTGGTTTGACATCGTTGCTGGAACTGATGGTATTGTGTGCTGCGCTGTTAAGTGGCATTTTTTTCCATCAGCTACGTCAATTCTCACCACAATCAAATCGGTATTAATCTGTAAATCTAAATCCTGTTGCCAATAAGCGGTTTAAATCCTCTGGTCTGTCAATATCATTAAGTGCTTGGTTTTTCTGCCAGCGCCATCCCAGTTGGTCTAGTTGTGCAGCTGTCTGTTGCATCACAGATTCTGTCCCCCAGTTGATATTTTGAAATATCGCCGCATTAAACTGTTGTAATCCTATCAGGACGTAGCCGCCATCAGTGGCCGGGATAATGCTGGCGAGGTTTTCAGTCTTTAGCTGGTTGATGATGTCTGTTAGGTGTTGACGTGATAGGGTCGGGCAATCAGTTCCTATAATAATTGTACGGCGACAGGTCTCGAGTGACTGTTTCATGGCCTGAGCCATTTTTTGGCCAAGGTCTCCGCAGGATTGTTGTTGCAGTCTGATATCGTATTGAAGTTGCAGCTGTAGGAAAAATGCATGATCGACGTCAGGTGTGCAACATAGTTCGACCTGACAGACAGGATCCAGGGCAAATTTTCCCAGGGTGTGGGTGACCAGTTTCTGATGCAATTGACTAGCCTGTTCAGCATTTATGAACGGTGTCAGACGGGTCTTGCATTGACCGGGTACAGGTGCCCTGGCAAAAATTAATAATCGGGTATCGTGATCCATGGTTATTTATAGCGAGTCTTTAATCGACCAGGATCAATGCCGATATAATAACTGAGACGTAGAGACCACATTAACAGGATCGTTCGTATTATACCATGTTCATTCCAGCGGCGGCTTGAGGTTACTGCCGGTGATGTGATTCTCGATGGCCGCGATAAATGTTTGAGCCGATGACTTATAGCAATATCTTCCATAAGGGCTATGTCAGCGAAACCGCCAATCTGTTTAAAGGTTGAGCGTCTGATAAAAATGGCCTGGTCACCACTGGCAATACAGGTTATAGCTGTACGTAGATTGATCATCTTCTCAATGATGCGAAAAATCAGGCCATGACCATCAAGTCTAATATCAAAATATCCCCAGCATTTATCTCTTCGGCTTAGCGACGATTCAATCTTGACTTGATAGTCTGGTGGTAGGTATGTATCAGCATGCAAAAATAGCAGGATCTCACCTTGAGCAGCGTTGGCGCCTATGTTCATCTGGCTTGATCGCCCTCTGGATGAATCCAATACCTTGACATTATAGTGCTGTAAAAGTTTTTTTGTCTTATCCGTGCTTTGTCCATCTACAATTATAACTTCGACATCATTAGCTGAGATGTCTAGACGCTCGAGGGTAGTGGCGATTGTCTGTTCTTCATTTAATGTCGGTATGATAATAGATAGTGTCATAGTACCGGGTGTCTGATTTGAGGAATAATGAACGATGCTGTTGGTCGCTTGACCTGCGCAATAAGTACGTCGTCAGGTTTAGTCGACAGATTTATCTGCTGATGCTTCCTTGTTCAGCAGTGTCGCTTTAATCCGTTTTTTTGCTGTGCTGGATAAGCCCCCGAGGAGTTGCTGGTCGGCCAGTATGCGCTTTGATGCCTGCTTGACGAAGAGGTAATTAACTCTTTGAATGCGACAGACCTTACACATTAGTAAATGGGTATAGAGGCTGATCCACTCAGGCAGTGTTAAGCGACTGCGGGTGGATTTGCTTAATAATGACGATGTTTCCCTACATGACCGCATGTGCTAGCCTCTTACAGGTTTGAACCATTTAAGATCGATACATTCACGTAAACGACTGCGAACCCGTGACAGTATGACCCACAGATTATTAGTCGATGAAATATCCAATAACTTGCACAATGATTCATTATCCATGTCCTGAAGCTCACTGAGCAGGAAGAGATCAGCCTGGCGCCTGGGTAATGTCTCCAGGCATTCCTTCAGGATATTGATAAAGCCAACGTCATCGATAGCCTGAGACGGGTCCCCCCAGGAGTGGGCCGGATTGCGCCAATGTCCCTGTTCGTCAAACAGGACTTCATCGTACTGAGAAAGCTCCGCATCCTGTTCCAGTGGCTGTTCCCGAGACGATTTACGATAATGATCCAGCACCTTGTGTTTTAGTATGCCAATAATCCAGGTCTTTTCACTGGACTGTTGTTTAAATGAGTCATGACCTTTGAGTGCTGCAATTAAGGTTTCCTGGACGAGGTCCTCGGCGATGGCTGGATTACCCGTCTTGACCAAGGCGTATCGATAGAGGGTGTCACCGTAGCTGTCTAGCCAGGTGGCGGGATCAGATTTCATCGATTATTGGTGCTTGTCATTGAATGGTATTCAGAAAACTTCAGCGGCCCTGAAGACAGGGCCATCCACACAGACTCGTTTCATTGCTATACCTGTGTCGGTCTTGACGGCTACAGTGCAACCTGCGCAGCCCCCAACGGCGCAAGCCATAAACTCCTCCAGCGATACTTGGCAAGGTAACTGAAATTCAGTGGCCAGGGTGGCTACAGCCTCAAGCATTGGGTGAGGGCCGCAGGCAAAGATCTCAACCTCGTTAAGCTGATTGGGTGTGAGTGTTGTAAGCCAGCATCGAGCGAGGTCAGTTATGTAACCATCATAACAACCTGGATAGAATTGCAGGCTACAGAGCCGACTGGGTATCTTCCAGTCTTCCAATAACGGCATGGCAGCAATGCACCCTGCGGGAATCCCGGCTACCATAATTTGCGATGGGCGGGCCTTAAATGGGAAGGGTACCTCTGAGCCCATGAGGACCAGAGGTTGGGTATCCCCCTTGTGCATGGCATCAGCAAGAAAAATCATTGGCGGAATACCGACACCCCCGCCGAGCAATAAGGGTCGCTTTTTGCTGATATCTAATTTAAAGGGATTGCCTATCGGCCCTATCAGGTTTAGCTGACTGCCAATCTGCTGAGCAGACAACAGCCGGGTACCTTCGCCCAGGGCCTTATATAATAATTCTATCCAGCCTGATTTAGGATCAGTCCGCATAATCGACAGAGGGCGACGCATAGGCCGATGGCTATCACAACGAATATGGACAAAGCTGCCGGGCCGGGCATGTTGCGCTGTCTCAGGTGCCTTTAGGCGCATAACAAACTGGTCGCCAGGAAAGGCATCATGACTGAGGATTTCAGCCTCTTCAACGAATAGTGTATCTCTATGATTCATGACTTTAGTATCGGTGTTAACAAAGCTGGAATCAAGGCTGAAATGCTCTCAGGTTTATAGATCAATGATGCTACTCAAGCGGTAGGGTTTTCATAGACACAGCGACCGTCTAACAGGGTATAACGTACTTCACCTTTCAACTCCCAGTCAAAAAAGGGTGTGTTTTTACCCTGGCTAATCATGCTGGTCTTATCCAGTAACCAGTAACTGTCGGGATCAAAAATACAGACATCAGCAGCTGCACCAATGGTCAGGGTGCCGGCATTAATGCCGAGGATCTCGGCCGGTCCGTGTGTCAGTCGGGTAATTATTGTGCTCAGACCAAGCTGGCTATCTGTGCCTGCCTTCAGGGCCAGTGGGAGCAGTGTCTCAAGGGCAGAAAGACCAACAGCGGTGGTGCTAAATGGCGCGAGTTTGGCATCAGGCTCATGGGGTTGGTGATCGGAGGCAATGGCTGTGATAGTGCCATCACAAATACCCTGACGTAGCCCTTCGAGGTCACGTTGGCTACGGAGGGGAGGGCGGACATGACAACGGCTATCAAAGTCGAGTACATCCCTGTCAGTCAGGTGTAATTGATGGGCGCTGACTGAGGCTGTGATCGGGAGTCCATCATAACGGGCGCGAGCAATCAGCCGTACAGCCCGTGCGGTGGAGAGTATGGAAAAATGGATTTTAGCACCGGTTTCTTCTGCCAGTGCCAGGGCCGTTGCTACGGCAACAGTCTCAGCCGCGGTGGGAATGCCGGGCAGGCCTAACCGGGTGCCAACGGGGCCATTATGGACGCAGCCATGATCAGCCAGAAAGGCATCTTCGGCCCGCAGGAACACGGTGAGGTTGTGGGTGGCGGCATACTCCATTGCCCGTAACAGGATGAGCGAATTTTGTATCGGCTTACTGGCCTGGGTCATGCCGATGCAGCCGGCCTCTTTCAGGGCATGCATTGCACTGAGCTTTTCACCGCCCAGTTGCTGGGTAAGCGCACCAAAGGGTAGGACCTTTGCCATGCCCGCCGCTCGAGCCAGATCATAGACCAGGGTGGCAACAGCCGGGGTGTCAATTACTGGCTGGGTGTCGGGGGGGCAGCACAGTGTGGTAATACCACTGCGCGCTGCAGCACGGGTCTCACTGAGGATCGTGGCCTTATGCTCGGCGCCGGGTTCACGCAGATGGGCATAGATATCGATCAGGCCGGGACAGACAATCAGGCCGGAGGCATCAATGTGGCGATCAGCATTGAAATCAGCAGGTATCTGCCCGACCGATAAAATCCGGCCATTGGCTATTGCTATGTCATTGTTGGCATCTATTTGATTGGCAGGGTCGATGACATGGCCATTCTTGATCAGGATACGCATTTTATACCTCCACCGCTGGTAGATGGCTTTGCATAGCCATTGACATAATAGCCATCCGGACGGGTATGCCATTGGTCACCTGTTGCAGGATTACCGACTGGGGGCCATCAGCGATGCTAGATTCGATCTCAACGCCACGATTGATAGGGCCTGGGTGCATCACCATTGCGTCAGGCTTTGCCATCGCCAGTTTGTCACGGGTTAGGCCATAGAGACGATAATATTCATTTTCGTCGGGTAGCAGGGCTGTACTCATGCGTTCATGTTGTAGCCGTAGCATTATAATGACATCAACATCCCTTAGACCCTCATGCATATCGGTGAAGACATGGACGCCGAGCGCCTCAGCATTGGCGGGGATGAGTGTCAGGGGGGCTATTACTCGAATCTCTTCAACACCGAGGGTGCTTAGGGCATGAATTTGAGAGCGGGCAACGCGTGAATGCATGATGTCGCCAATAATGGCGATACGTAGTTTGTAAAAATCCCCTTTAACGCGCCGGATAGTAAACATATCGAGCATAGCCTGAGTCGGATGGGCGTGGCGACCATCGCCGGCATTAATGACACTGATATGGGGCGCTACATGCTGAGCAATAAAGTGGGCGGCACCGCTGTCGGGGTGGCGAACAATAAACATGTCACATTGCATAGCCTCAATATTATTGAGTGTATCCAGCAGTGTTTCACCCTTGGTGGTGGCCGATACGGCCAGGTTTACGTTCAGGACATCGGCGGACAGACGTTTGGCCGCCAGCTCGAAGGTTGTTCGAGTGCGTGTGCTGGGTTCAAAAAACAGATTGACGATGGTCTTGCCGCGTAGCAGGGGTACTTTTTTTACTGTCTGTTCGGTTACGCCAGATAGCGATTCAGCGGTATCCAGGATATCAACCAGCATTTGTCTTTTCAGCCCTTCGATGGTCAGAAAGTGACGCAGGCGCTTGTTTTCGTCAAGTTGAATGTTCAGCTTGTCCATATTGGTCTACTCGGTTGAATCGTTTATCAAGACTAATCGCAATGGTTCGGGGCCCTGTAATTTGATGTGTTGATGGGCCTCCAGATCAATATGCTGGGCAACGACATCGGCCTGTATCGGTAATTCACGACCGCTTCGATCGACCAGGACAGCGAGCCTGATCGTTGCGGGACGACCATAATCAAATAATTCATTCATAGCCGCCCGGATAGTCCTACCCGTATGTAATACATCATCCACCAGGATAATGTCACGGTCGTCAATATTATCCGGTATATGCGAAGGCTTCACTTCCGGGTTGATGCCGATACGGGTGAAATCGTCACGGTAAAAAGTGATGTCGAGTTGACTCAGCGGGGTTGAAAGTCCCAGGCCCTGGTGTAGCTGTTTGGCAATCCAGGCACCACCTGAATGGATACCAATCATTAGAGGGTTGGTTAATTGTTGCAGTTGTATTAGCTGCTGTAGTTGATTCTGCAATGAGCTCAATAGTGTGGGGACATCATAAGGTGTGTCAGTTTCATTATTCAAAGTTTTGTTGATCCTGCATATTAAAGTATGTAGTTAGTATCAATTGCGCGGCAACCTGGTCGAGTACCGCCACCTGTTGTCGGGTATTTTTTCGTTTACCAGATACCGGGTTATTCAAAATCTCCTCAGCGGCGACGGATGACAGTCGTTCATCAACCATAAATACAGGCAATTGGTAGCGACCTTTAAGTCTGTTGCAAAAGCGCCGTGCAGCGACTGTCATTTCCTGGTCCGAACCATCCATGTTTAGCGGCAGGCCAATGACCAGGCCATCGACCTGCCAGTCATTAATTAACCGGGTAATTGTGTCCCAGTCGGGTTTACCATCAACAGCCTTTACAGTCTGCAGAGGACTTGCTGTCCGGGTTATTGCCTGGCCCACTGCAACCCCGATTCTACGCATACCATAATCAAATCCCAACAAGGTTCGTAGTCTGTCTGGCCGCTCCCCTTTATGCATGACCAATATCAGTAGAGAGACGCGTTATATCGACACCCGTCAGGGCCGCTGCTGCCTGCCAACGTTCGTTGTCAGGTAGGTCAAAAATAATATGCTCAGCGTCAGAGGCAGGTACTGTTAGCCAGGCATTATCCATCATTTCCTGTTCCAGTTGTCCTGGCCCCCAGCCGGCATATCCGAGTGCTACCAGAATGCGTGAAGGGCCTTGATTTGTCGCGATAGCCTCTAAGATATCACGTGATGAGGTAACCCCAATGCTTTCGCTGACCTTTAGCAGATTGTCCCACTGTCCGGGTGGTTGATGGATGATAAAGCCGCGTTCATTTTGTACCGGGCCGCCGAGATAGACGGGGCGACGATTGATCTCTTCGATCTCGGAATGAGTGTCTGTTTCGGCCAGGATTTGACCCAGCCCTATATCCAGGGGACGATTTATTACGATACCCATTGAGCCATTCTCATTGTGTTCGCAGATATAGGTTACACCATGGAAAAAAGTAGGGTCTTGCAATGAAGGCATTGCGATCAAAAAGTGATCAGCCAGACAGGTCGTTTTTAACATGCTATAAGTATCTGACAAGGGATCTGTATTGGCAAGCCTGTTGATGCGATAAGCGGCCAAACAGTCAGCAGATTTATTGAGTGCTGGTTATCAGGCGATTGTCATTAAGGAATTGCCAGCCACGAATAATATGGAGGATATCGGTATCTTTTTGCATTTCTTCTGAGAAGGGAGCAAAAGGGGCGGCCAGTTTGACAATATTTATCGCCGCATCATCGAGGATCTTGTGGCCTGATGAACGTCTGATCATGACCTTTTGCAATCTGCCATCAGCCTTGACAGCGACATCAAGTACCAGGGCACCGCTAAGGTTTCGTCGTTTGGCCTCATCAGGATAATTCAGGTTTCCAATGCGTTCTACCTTGGCGCGCCAGGCGTCCAGATAGGCAGCATCACGAAATTCTCTGGCATTGGCTGCGACATAACGATGCTTGATCTTTTTCGAGAAGGCCTGGATTGACTGGTCGATTTGCGCACTCAGGTGGGCAATCTGCATGCTGAGCTGGACAAGTTCGGCCGCTGTTTTGGCCTTATGTTGCATATCGGTCTGATTTTTTTCTTTACTACTTTGCTGGCTGGACTGTGCCTGAGTCATGACCTCCCTGTCCTGCTGTTGTTCATCACTGGTTGATGTCGGTGTCAATGAATTGCTGGATGTCCCTGGGCTCTCTGCTGCCATCATCATTGCCACAGGGCTAGTAGGGCGAGACTTTTGTTCGGTATTGCCCCCGCCAACTAAATTGGCCTGTGCCAGATAGTCGGCGTCCTCTGATGGCGCATCACTGCTTTGTTGTACCAGGGTGATTTCCAGTGGTGGGAGTTTATCCTGAATCTGATCATGGACCACGGGACTAAAGCTGATGCCGAGAATGATAATCGCGTGCAGGGACAGGGCAAGAAAGATCGTGAGTGCCAGGCGCTCAGCAGAGAGTCCAGTTGAATGGTGCTGTTTGGGTCCTGCTCTGTTGGTCATTGGTCGGTTCGATTTAAAATTGCCAGGGTAATGATGGCTGAGACAATGCCAAAAATAACGGCAGCCGTCATTAAAACGGGCAATAGATGAAACAGACCATCGTGGGGTATCAGTAGATAGCGGGCAACGATCAGTTGTACCAGCATATGGGCACAGGCGGCGAGTACACTAAAGCCGACTACACCTAAGCCCTGGCCAGGCAGGTAGGGGTTCAGGTGCCAGAGCAGGCCCAGCATGACCAGGCTGGCACAGGCGCCGCTGAGGCTAAGGATAAATGTCGGTGTGAGAAAGGTGCCAATGAGCAGGCTCCCGGCCAGAACCCGTAATAGACTAACCCAGGCGGCATCGCGCCACCCAAATCGAAATAAGACAAACAATGTGATGACATTGGCCAGCCCCGGTTTAATGCCAGGAACAGGGCTTGGCAGGCCAGCTTCAATAACGTGTATAGCAATGGCCAGGGCAGCGAGGGCGGCAATTCGGTGGTCATCAGGTGTTGTGGCAAGCTGAATGGGATTAGGCATTGGGTTAAAAGTTGATACTGTCAAATCGTGGGTTAGAGCCTGATATTGTAATACTAATCAGGTTGGGTAGACAGGCGGCGAAATCACCATCCTTGCCTAGCCACCCACTATGGATACATTGTTTGCCGTTACAGGGTGATTTAATAAAACGTATGTGGCCATTATTGACTTCAATGATGCTGTTACCCAGCGGACCCTTAAAGGTATAAGTTTTAGCGATCTGTAACGGGATAAGGGTGGGTGACTGTTCGCCAACCTGAATGCGCGCGACCTCTCCCTGGCTACCGCTCCCCCAGAAACTGACATATAACCAGGGTAAAATCAGTACCAATACGGTAACGATGATGATGTCACCCCTTGTGATCAGCATGGCGTTTTTCAAGATATCTCCTTGCTGACAATAATCCTCTGTGGCTGTTCAAACTTTACCCGGTTCTGCATCGCTGGGGTCATATGAACAGTTAACTGTTCGTCAATGAGCATGACCATTCTGGCACCCATCTGCTGGGCAATTTCATGCCACTGATCAGGTCCGGCAATCATTAATGCAGTGGCGATGGCATCAGCCGATGCGGCATTGGTATGGATGACGGTGACGGATAAAGCACCGGCGCTGGGGTGACCCGTGCGGGGGTCAATGATGTGATGGTTACGCTTGCCATTATAGTTATAGAAGCGTTCATAATTGCCGGAGGTAAAGATGCTCTCATCGGTATGGGTGTCGATAGCGGCAATAACGCCAGCGCTGGTGGGGTGGCGGATACCGATATGCCAGGGGCGATCACCGTGTGAACCTATCGCGCGGAGGTCTCCCCCGGCGTTGATGATGGCATTCTGGATGCCATATTGTTTAATTATTTCAATGGCCTGATCAGTTGCATAGCCCTTGGCAAAACCACCCATATCGAGTTGTACGGCACGGTTGTTCGTGCTCAGCCTGTTGCCATCCAGCTTAAGATCAGTCATTTCAGGATGTCGGGATAGCAGGGTGGCAATCTCGGTTGCTGTCGGTGGCACACCTGCAGGGCTATCGCTATGAAATCCCCATAGCCCGATCAGTTGGCCAATAGCCGGATTAAAAAGGCCCTGACTTAATTCAGATAGCCTGATTGCCTGCTCAATCAGCTGTCGTTCAGCATCATCCAGTTCTATGTCCTGGCCACTGGCCAGGGCAGTGTTGATCTCATGCAGGCGGCCGGGTTGCCAGGCATGCCAGTGGCTGTGCAATTCTTGCAGCCGGTTATCAATCTTCTGTACGACCGTTGCAGCTGTGCCTTCATTAGTGTCCCACAGGCTGATATTGATGAGTGTCCCCAGCGCCAGAAGCTGGCTGTGATGGGTGTGTGGTTGGGGGTTGGTGGTGTTACTGCAGGCGCTCTGAAAGAGTAGTGTACCTAACAGGGCGATAACAAGGCGTTTGGGCATTAGGTTAACTGGGTCTCAATACAGTCTAAAAGTTGAGCACTAATATTTATCGAGAATTTCTGATCCAGTTCACGTATACAGGTCGGGCTGGTGACATTGATCTCTGTCAGGTAATCGCCAATGACATCAAGCCCGACAAACACGAGCCCCATCTCTCGTAGCCTAGGTCCGACCTGGTCACAAATCCAGCGATCTCGAGGTGTTAATTCCCGCCCTTCTGCTCGTCCACCTGCGGCCAGATTGGCGCGGGTCTCTCCGGGTGCCGCCAGGCGCGCCAGGCTATAGGGAACGGGTTCGCCGTTGATCAGCAAGATTCTTTTATCACCATCACTGATGGCCTCTATGTAACGTTGGGCCATTACCAGCTGGGTGTTATGGCGGGTCATAACCTCGAGGATAACGTTGGTATTGGCATCCTGGTGCTGAATGCGAAATATAGAGGCGCCGCCCATGGCTGACAGTGGTTTGACGATGATATCGTGATGTTCATGAATAAATGCCCTGATGCGGTCAGCTGAGCTGGTGACCAGCGCCGGGGCGCAGCATTGAGGGAACCAGGCCGTGGCCAGTTTTTCATTGGCATCGCGTAAGGCGGCCGGTTTATTCACAATCAGGACACCGGCTTTTTCAGCCTGCTCGAGCAGATAGGTGGTATAGATGTAATTCATATCGAAGGGTGGATCCTTGCGCATCAGGATCACACTTAGGTCTACTAAGGGTATGATGGCCTCATGGGCGAGTTGCGCCCAGTCACCTGTCAGTGATTCATCTATCTGCAGCGATTGGGTGCGGGCGTAGGTCACACCATCGCGTAAATACAGGTCGCCCTGTTCCATATAGTAAATGTCCCAGTTGCGGCGTTGAGCCTCCAGGAGCATGGCCAGGGTGCTGTCTTTTTGGGGATTGATGGTGGCGATCGGGTCCATGACCACGCCTATTTTGATCGTCATTAATACCTGCCTGATTTCATCAACTTGGGTTGCGCCTATTATAGGTCAATATCCAGCCTAATACTGGTGGTAATGGGGGTTATGTCTGAGGTTGGCCCTGGTTTTGATCATGGTCTTGACCCTGGTCTTTTAACTCCCGGGCTGCGGCCAGGGCAGCCAGACGGGCAATGACACCATAGGCATAGAACCGATTGACGTCAGCATGTGGTGCCAGATCCTGTTCCGGGGCGATTCCTGGTTCGACAAAGGCGAGGGGTTCAAAGTGCATCCCTGGGGCATTGAGGTTTTCATTAGCACCACGACGAGTATGGACCCGGTAGAAGCCACCGACAACAAAGTGGTCGATCATATAGACAACGGGCTCTGTGACGGCCTGTTCCTGACCCCAGGTCTCAAAGGTATAGACACCTTCCTGGATGATGACCTGAGAGTTTTGCTGGCCGCCCTTGGTGGCCGCCATTTTGGTCCGTTGCTTACGGTTAAGGTTGCGCACATCATCTAGGTTGTGTGCCGTCATAATACCCATGCCATAGGTGCCATTATCGGCCTTGATGACAACAAAGGG
>CAZYTT010000029.1:12115-16750 GCA_964650235.1 uncultured Gammaproteobacteria bacterium
TCAGAGAGATCATTATTCATCAGGATCATACATGGCGTAAAGTCATCAATGTGGACCTTGTTCCCGGTACGATGAATGGGTTCGAGTGTCAGTTTTCGACCTGAGGGTAATTCAAGCTGTTGTCCCTCGCCCTGCAGTGTGCCGATGCGAGTGTCGAAACCAGCCTTATGGATTATCTCCTGTAATGCAGCGAGGTTTTCCATATAAAAGGTATTGCGAGTATGGTTCTCAGGTATCAGTAAGACCTGATTGGCGTAAGGACAGATATGCTCGATGGCTGACTGGATTGCCTGAATGCACAGGGGCATAAAGGCTGGGTTAAGATTATTAAAACCTGCAGGAAAGAGATTGGTGTCTACTGGCGCCAGTTTAAATCCGGCATTGCGCAGGTCCACCGAGGAATAAAAGGGCGCAGGGGTGTCCTGCCACTGGTGCCTGAGCCAGGTTTCAATCTCGACTACGTGTTCAAGCAGATGACTTTCTATCTGCTGTAAGGGACCGCTGAGGGCTGTGGTCAGATTTGGAACGGAGTGAAGCGGTTCAATGTTCATGAAAATGGGTTCCGTAAATTGCGCAGGCTATCTTATCGCAATGCCTGTCTCAACAAAATGTTATAGCCAGCTGGGTATAATAACGCTTTGAAAAAATAGGTGAAGAGCGGCTGTTTAGTACTGGGATTATACATGATGATAAACGCTGGGTGGGCGTCAAAAATTAGTGAGTCTGTGCTATGATGCCTGAGCCTGATGTCTAACATACCTAGATTTCTGGGTGTCCTGGGGAGAGGGCGTAGTCATGATATGGGGGCAGAGTGACTAATTATTCTTTAATGAAAAATGAAACGTCGGGTAGGCTGGTAGGCAACGGTCAGGTTGCTCAGCGTGTATGTATACTCTCAGGGTCACTAGGGGCGGTATCAGCCCTGCGGCGGTTTTTCACTGCTATTGACGCTGTACTGCCTGTTGCATTTATTGTCGCCATCCCTACGGCACCGGATATAGTGCCATTATTATGTAATTTTATTGCGCCCAATACCCCGATGAGGGTCTTACCAGCGTTGTCAGGTCACACCCTGTGTCATGGCGATATCCTTGTGGTTCCCTCTAATCGAGTGATGCAGATTGATGAGGATAAGAAGATTCAATTGGTCAGTGCTGTTGATGGTGTGACTAACCCCGTGGATGACCTGATGCGATCATTATCATCACATTTTGGCCCAAATCTCGGTGCCATCGTCTTTAGTGGTCTAGGTGAGGATGGTCAACAGGGGTGTGGCGCAATTGCGCGACAGGGGGGTGAGGTCTGGACTCAGTCAGTCGAAAGCTGCCAGTTTCAGCGCTTGCCCCAGCATATAAACAGGACCTGTAAGGTTGGCTTTTCAGCGGTACCGGAAAATCTGGGGGTGAGACTGCAGTCTGAACTCAGGGTCATTAGTCGATATCAGGCTCAGCAGTTAGCTGCCGCCAAGGTATGAGTCTGTTTGTTGATCTAAAAATCACCACATACAGCCTGGATTGCCGCCAATGCCGCCAGTCCCGCTGTCTCAGTCCTTAATACTCGTGGTCCGAGTGAAATAGACCTGAATCCGTGGCGTTCAGCCAGTTTGATTTCATCATCGGTCAGACCACCCTCGGGTCCTACCAGGAGCGTGATGGGATAAAACTCCTGGCCTGAAGTAAGCAGTGTGCTGAGTCGGTGTTCGGCCTCAGGGTTCAGGATCAACCGGCGTTCATCCTTGGCGGCGTTAGTCTCCAGCCATTGAGGAAATGTCGATATAGCGTCGATGTGGGGGAGGCGATTACGACCACATTGCTCACAGGCGGAAATGATCACGCCATGCCAATGCTCCATACGTTTTTCCCGACGTTTGTTGTCGAGGTGCACCCCGCAGCGTTCTGTAGTTACCGGGGCGATAGCGTTAACACCGAGCTCAGTCGCTTTTTGCAGGGTGTAGTCCATCCGCTCACCCCGCGAGATACCCTGTAATAAAGTGATATATAGCGGTGACTCGACGTTCACGGTGGTGCCGACAGTTATCTGGGCGCTGACCTGACGTTTGCTGGACTCCGTTAGTACGGCCTGATATTCCCTGTTAGTGTCATTGAACAGGATTACTTGGGCGCCGGTCTTTAAGCGCAAAACCTGGGAGATATATCGGCTGGACTGATCATTCAGGGTAACAGGGCCATCCATTGCCAGGGCAGTCTGCAGGTCGAGGTTGGTAAATATACGTGGTATACGCATTGAGGTTATCCAGTTTAGTCTCTTATATCTGGGTCGCCAGGTTGATACCGCTCCAGGCTACATCGATCATTTTTTGCAGCTGTTCATCATCAATAATGTAGGGTGGCATAAAATAGATAACATTACCCAGGGGGCGTAATAATACTCCCTGTTTCAGGGCGTGTTGATAGACGGTAAGTCCACGGCGTTGTTGCCAGGGATAGGGGCGTAAACTGTCTTTATCCGCTACCATCTCTATGGCCATGATCATGCCATGCTGGCGAATCTCGGCGATATGAGGGTGGTCGCTAAAATGCGCTGTCATTGCGGCCATCTGACGCGCACGTACCAGGTTGGTATTGATAACATCATCTTCGGCAAAGATATCCAGCGTTGCCAACGCTGCGCGACAACCCAGGGGGTTGCCGGTGTAGCTATGAGAATGGAGAAAGGCCGTCAGATTTTCATAGTTATCGTAGAAGGCATCATAGATAGGCGATGTGGTCAGGGTAACGGATAACGGTAAATAACCGCCAGTTAACCCCTTTGACAAACACATGAAGTCAGGGCTTATCAAGGCCTGTTCACAGGCGAACATGGTGCCCGTGCGGCCAAATCCAACCGCAATCTCATCGGCAATCAGATGAACGCCATAGTGATCGCAACGTTGACGCAGGCGTTTTAAATAGACTGGGTCATACATTCGCATTCCACCAGCACATTGGACCAGGGGCTCGATAATAACGGCACAGGCCTGTTCATGGTGTTTGGCCAGGGCCTTTTCCATATGTTCAAACTGACGTTCAGAATAGTCACTCCAGGTCTCGCCTTTTTCGCGAAAAAAACAATCCGGTGAGGGTACGGTGATAGCCTCCATTAGCAGCGGGGCGTAGGTGTCCTTGTAGAGGGTGACATCACCGACGGCCAGCGCCCCGAGGGTCTCACCATGGTAGCTATTGGCAAGGGTGATGAAGCGATTTTTTTGTCGTTGTCCCTTGTTGTGCCAGTAATGAAAACTCATCTTTAATGCGACTTCGACGGCTGATGAGCCATTATCAGAGTAAAAACAGCGAGTGAGTCCTGGTGGGGTAAGTCCAATCAGGCGCTCGGCCAGCTCAACAGCCGGTTCATGACTGAAGCCGGCCAGCAGGACATGCTCAAGATTATCGAGTTGATCACGCAGGGCCGCATTGATGCGGGGGTTGGCGTGACCGAAGAGGTTAACCCACCAGGAGCTGATCGCGTCGAGGTATCTATCGCCGTTAAAATCTTCCAGCCAGATACCTGCCCCACGTTTAATCGGAATGATGGGCAGGTCTTCATGGTCTTTCATCTGCGTACAGGGGTGCCATAACACAGCGAGGTCGCGATTTATCAGGGCAGAGTTATGCATAGTGGGGTATTCAAAAACCTTATACTTTGTGGTTGCTAAGGTACACAGTTTAGCCCAGCTCGGAAGGACTGGCTAATGAGTCGCCCATTAGCCGGTGCGAACCACTTGTAAATCAGGTTTAAGCCGGTGGCAGGATGAGTTAAACTAGACTCAGTCTAAATTGATGGCTAATGCTAAAGGAGATGATCATGAGTGTTTTAGTAACAAAAAATGCCCCGGACTTTACTGCTACCGCGGTAATGCCGGACAATAGTTTTGATGAAGAATTCAAGCTGTCCAATTATAATGGGAAATATGTTGTCCTGTTTTTCTATCCGCTGGATTTTACCTTTGTCTGCCCTTCTGAGTTGATTGCCTTTGATCATCGTATCGCTGAGTTTGAGAAGCGTGGTGTGCAGGTCATCGGTTGCTCGGTAGACTCCCATTTTTCACATGCGGCATGGCGTGCAACACCGGTTAATAAGGGTGGTATTGGTGAGGTAAAGTATCCTATTGTCGCTGATCTGACTAAAGACATTGCCCGTGACTATGACGTGCTGTTTGGCGATGCTGTTGCCCTGCGTGGTTCTTTTTTAATTGATAAGGACGGTATTGTGCGTCACCAGGTCGTTAATGATCTACCTTTAGGTAGAAATATCGACGAGATGCTACGTATGATTGATGCCCTGCAGTTTACTGAAGAACATGGTGAAGTTTGTCCAGCAGGCTGGACTGAGGGTGATAAGGGTATGGTGCCAACAACTGAGGGTGTTGCTTCTTATCTGAATGCGGAAGCTGGTAAGCTTTAAAAACCGTAGTGGTGAAAACTGGGTGGCAGATGAACTATCTGCTACCCAGTGTTTTTCGTTGATCTCTGTTTTGTATTAACGCTGTGCAGTCTGTTGCTGTGGTTGTTCAGCTATCGTATCGTCTTCTAGTCCGTCGAGAGATATTAGTTCTTCTGGTTCAGTCTCGTCAGCATCGAATTGTTCGGTTAAGGCCTCTAGATCAGCCTTAATCTCTTCATCAAGGTCGGTATT
>CAZYTT010000029.1:16850-19513 GCA_964650235.1 uncultured Gammaproteobacteria bacterium
GAGTCTTCGTCATCCATGGCTGGTTCATCTGGAATGGCAGTGTCAGTTGGTTGATCCGCCTTATTGTCAGCCATGGGTTCTGACCCATCTTCTGGTTTGCCTTCATGTTTGTCTGGTCGACTCTGAAATGCGGATGAATATTCCTGGACTGTGATTTCCATTTCTTCCTCTAACTGGTCGATCTTGCCACTAAGGTCCTTATTTTTTTCGCTTAAATCATCAATTGTCTTGTTGAGCGTGTCGGCACGGTCATCAAAGCCGGCCTGAACATCCTGCTCTATGATCCTGGTGGATTCAGTAACCAGTTCACGGTAGGCATCAATGACTTCTTCTGTCTTCTGGTCCAGGCCCAATAGTGCATTCTGATCACGGGATGTATAGATGGCTATCAGGCTATTATAAAAGTTTTGTTGTTTCTGAATCAGTTCCCTGGCAGCGGTCTCGGCAGCTTCACCGGTAAATCGACAGGTGCTGGTAAGAAAGTCTTCCAGTTGAGTGATGCGAGAATCATTATTGTTGTTAATGTTGTGATTCAGGTGCTGTATTGCTGACATTTCTCCGCGGTGCTTACGTATATAGCGGTAGCAGATGTACCCCAGAGTGGCAAATAATATAAGGCAGACTTCGCCCATAATGATGACCAGTGCGGCTTGTAGATTACTCATTGGTGAGTCCCTCTCGCGAGTTTATACTTAATAAATACATGATTATATTTTTTATAGAGAAAAAAGAGCAGTCCCGCGCCGAGGAGGTTAATTAGGATGACATTTATCAACACTGTTAACGGCGAGATATTATTGATTGGTTCAACTGTTTCGCTCTTCAGGTTATCTGCGTGGGCATCCTGATCATGTTTGGTTGTAACGGCCTCTTCGTTTTGTTGACCTTGTGACGGGTCGAATTCTCGCGTTTTTGGCCGATGACCAAATGACAACGTGTCAAGATCTCTATCGATTTCTTTCTCATTGCGTCTTCCAGTCAGATGAATCGTGACTGTGTGTGGGGATTGCATATCTACGTTCTGTAGTGTCAGTCCCCATTCATTTTGATGAAGCCGCGGTATAGCAATATCATTTTGTGAATCATCAACCCTTGCGCTAAGTGTCATTGACTCCGGGTCTATTAATCCGGCTATCGGGGCCGCATAGAGCGTAAGCCCATGGCGACCAGATTCAATGGCGGTAATGACTGGCTGATTAAATACCTGGAAATGTTGGCGCTGTTGCCGGGTGAAAGTGGTCCCGTCAATATCTATAACCAGCTCATGTGAGCCTTCTTCAGTAAAGTTTTCCAGCGTGAGGCTGTAGATGCCATCATTTTCCCTGCGGTCATTGCGTAATCCATTGTCGAACAAGGTCCATTCCCGGGTCTGGTTACCCTTTTTGTTGTACTGGACGGCACTGACCTTGATGAAATGGAGAAAGTCCTTGTTGATAATGGGTTCGCCTTGCTGGCTTAGACGAATATCAATTGTGTGGCTATCCTCTTTGCCAATATTAGCCGGGATTAAGTTACTCTCCAATTTCAGGTCGCTGACAATAACAACACGGTTGTCTGGATCCAATTTTGCCTGAATTTCCCAGTCTCCCTGAATCGGGTGTTTAATAGTGACCAGGTCATAATTATCCTCTGAGTGCCAGTTTACATTTTCGGGGTTGTTCTGGTTGTCGATAATGGTGCCATCAGGCTGGGAGATGTGAGTTGCCTTAGCGTTGCTTTGATGGAAGACCAGCAGGGTCATTTCATGGATGCTCTTGTCGACCTTGAATCTGTTGTCATTGAGAGGCAAGGTCTCACTTGCCGTGCTGGCCTCAAACAGACGGAGAAAGACCCGCTCGAGTTCTTTAGATGTTTTTACGTTGGTATGAATACCCTGGGTTGCAGTGCTCAATTGTGCTAACAGTTCTGTGTCGGCATCTTCTGACAGGGCGATGGTATGAATGTTGATGCCTGCCTGTTGTAGGCGCGGCAGTATGTCATCGAGTATACGTTTACGCGAGGCCTGATTGAGGTCATTGTCATCCGCTATGTCAACCAGGCCATCAGTCAACAAGATCAGGCTCTGTTGTTGTTGATGTTCAGTCGGGCGCATCCAGTCCCAGGTGGCATCACGTAGTGCCCCTTCGATATTGGTACGTAGTCCATAGGAGTTTATCTCAGCACTCGCACTTCGGGCCCTTGCCTTCCACTCATCATTGACGGGTCCTTGTTTGACCAGCATGTTGACATATTGGCCAAAGGTCCAGATCCCAGCATTGTTGCCGTCGTTGAGCAGACCAGTGATGAGTCGTAATGATGGCTGGCGCAGGTTCCTGGGGTCATTGAGGTTCATGCTACCGGGGACATAAATCAGAATCCTGATACTTTTTTGGTGTTTTAAACTAACATATAATTGATTCATACTTGAAAATACTCTGTCTATTCTGTAACATACTTAGCAAGTATAAGAAATTTAAAGAAATTTCAGCTCTGATTGAAATGGATTTCAATACGTTCTCAATTCCTTCTGCATGGTCAAAATTCAACATATCTAGTACATTGCATTAAGTTTATAAAGCAGGATAAATATGAAATAGAACGCAAATCAGGATGCAACATTGACCAAAATGTTTTTTCTAGTTTTGAACAATAACCAATAAGGAGGCTAGCCATGGAAATGCAAG
>CAZYTT010000030.1:0-1902 GCA_964650235.1 uncultured Gammaproteobacteria bacterium
GATGATATGGATTATCTCGATGTGCCTGCATTTTTACGTCGCCAGGCAGATTAATCTGCCTGGTTTAATAAATTTGATGTTATTTGAGTCATCCTCAGGGTGGGGTGAGGCGGTGGTTTGAGTTGTTGTTAGATAAGTCGCTATTGCTGAAGCGTGTCAAGGATGCTTGTGATACAGGGGCCCTAATTGAGGCAGTTGATCTGTGTGATGCTTATCTCAGGCACAATGGTCAAGATATTGATGTCTGGTATCGGATGGGTGTTATCAAAGGTGTGCAGGAGGATTTTTCTGGTGCTGTAAGATGTTTTAAGGAGGTGGTTGTGCAATCGCCGCGGGATGTGAATGCACATGTCCAGCTAGCAAAAGGATATCGCCTGATGGGCGACTATCAGGCTAGTCTTCGACATCTGGAGCAATTGGCTGATCTTGTGGAAGATCCATCAGGCATATACTGTGAGATGGCTTCAGCCTTAAAGATTCTAGGCCGGTTTACTCAGGCTGAGTCAGTGCTTCGTAAGGCAATTCGCCTGAAGCCAGATTGTACCGATGCCTATCGATCATTAACCGCCATCAAACATTTTGATTCACTCAATGATTCTGATCTGGCAGCAATGGAGGGCTTGTCAAGGCAGCCAGGGTTGTCAGTTGAACAACTGATTTACTTACATTTTGCCCTAGCTAAGGCCTATGAGGATGTTGGCCATTATGATGCGGCATTTCGATCGATGGAGATTGGTAATAACCTTACTAAAAAGCCTCAACATAGTGGGGTGGAGTCTGATGAACATCTTTTTAACCAAATATCTCAAACGTTTAATAAGGCATTTTTTAGTGCCAGAAAAGATTTTGGGGTGAATTCGAGAGTACCAATTTTTGTTGTGGGGATACCGCGGTCAGGTACGACTCTTGTTGAGCAGATTATTTCGAGTCACCGAGATGTTTGTGGTGCGGGTGAAATAAAAGATTTTATGGTAATTGTTAGGGCGGCATTAAATGGAAATCCGATTGAGTATTTTAATCAGCTTGATCGTGATTTTTTTCAACAGGCGGCCAAGGGTTATCTCAATAGTTTGGTAAATCATTGCGGTAACAGTGTACGTGTTACTGATAAATCTATAGCAAATTTTCACTGGATTGGCCTGATCCGAATAATGTTTCCCAATGCCAAGGTCGTCCATTGTTGCCGTAATCCAATGGATAATTGTCTGGCTATCTATAAAAAATACCTGTTTAAGGCTCAACGATATTCGAACGACCTGGTGAATTTAGGTCGCTACTATCTTGCGTACAAAAAGCTGATGGATCACTGGCATCAGGAATTGCCCGGTTTTGTCTATGACGTGCACTATGAGGCATTGGTTAGTGATCAAGAGTTGCAGACGAGATCATTAATCGAGTTTTGTGGGCTGGAATGGGATGAACATTGCCTGAGGTTTCAGGAAAATGATCGCCCGGTTATGACGTCAAGTCTAGCTCAGGTCAGGACTAAACTCTATACTGACTCTGTTGCTAAATGGCGGCGCTATAAAGATCATCTCAAGCCTCTGTTATCATTGTTGGATATTAATTCGGATGTCACGTAGCATACCTATGCATAGAGTACTGATATACCCGGTATCAAATTGTGTTTGTTCAGGAGTGTGTGCCAGATCACGAATCGGTTTTACTTATAGCATTCAATGCCGATGATAAGGCGTTAAGACGCTAATATGGTCAGTGTTTTGACGCTGATCGGATCCTGTATAATGGTGTGATTTCCTAGGAATTACATGGCCTCTGTGTTACTATCCGCCACCAATTATAGGTCGGTTCACTAACAGTCTGGCAGGTTCTTAAATAGCTGATGATTAAACAACGTACGTTGAAAAATGTCATAAAGGCCGCTGGCGTTGGTCTGCATAC
>CAZYTT010000030.1:2002-7680 GCA_964650235.1 uncultured Gammaproteobacteria bacterium
AAATGGGCACGTTTTGACCCGTTTGAAGGCTTCAAGGTCTCGTTTATTATCGATTTCGATCACCCGGCCTTCAAGGGGCGGAGTCAGCAGGCCACCATCGATTTTTCCACCACCTCATTTGTCAAGGAGGTCAGTCGAGCCCGTACCTTTGGTTTTATGCGTGACCTTGACTATCTGCGCGAACAAAATCTTGCTCTGGGTGGTTCATTGAATAATGCGGTGGTTGTTGATGACTACCGTGTCCTTAATGAAGACGGTTTGCGTTATGAAGATGAATTCGTCAAGCACAAGGTACTGGATGCCATTGGCGATCTCTACCTTTTGGGTTTCAGCCTGATTGGTGCGTTTAGTGGTTACAAATCGGGCCATGGTTTGAATAACAGTTTGTTACGTGCCTTGATGGCTGATAAGTCAGCCTGGGAACTAGTTACATTCAATGATGACGAACGGATGCCGATATCCTATATGCAGCCGTTGGCAGCCTCTTGATTTGCCTAAGATAATTTATTGATTTTTGTAAGAATTTAAGTCTTGTGGCGATGAGATAGGCGGCGCAGGATTTTTTTTACACTGGGGTCAATGATGGTTTCTGCAAGTTCACCCACCAGTGTTGCAGTTGTTTTACTGAGCTGGGTCGGCTGAGGGCTTGTTGCGGTCGTGCTGTTGGGTAGAGAGATGCGGACGCGTATGGTCTTTATGTCGCCAAGTTTTTGATTGCGGCCTAATTTTTGCAAAAGATTTTGACTGGCGAGCCGAAGAGCTGTGGCATAGGCCGCATTCTGGGCAAACAGCGTTAACTGGGAATGGTTGAGGTTGCAGCTCGTCAGGCTGGCATTGAGTGATGCTGACAGATGTCCGCGGACGGTCTGTTCAAGCTCAGTCATTTGCTGGCCCTGTTTTAATAATTTGACCAGGACGTTATTGCTGTTAATCAGTGACCTTATATTTTTTGGGCTGCTGGGCATAGGCTGGTCATGGACTCATTTTTGCTTTGGAAATATAAAATAGCATGAACATAATAATATGTACTAAAAATGCAAAAAAACCGGGTTCTATTCATATGGGGCAATGGCGCCTGTTGAGCCTGCTCGTAATGGTTCTCGTCATTCTGCCGGGCACGGTGATGTATACCGGCTATACGCTGGGGAAGTACCAGGGCCAGGATCGGCTACTGCCGGAAGGCTGGGAGCTGGAGATGACCCAGAGTCGTGAAGAGGTGGCTGAGGCGGCTCGGACGGCCAGGGAAAACATGAATGCGCTGACCCTGCGTCTGGGGCAGTTACAGGCCCAGGCGGCGCGCCTGAATGCCCTGGGTCAACGTCTGGTTGAAGCCGGTAAACTGGATGCGAGCGAATTTGATTTTACCAGTCCACCCGCACAGGGTGGCCCTGAGTCTGATGACCATATTGATATTGGCCTGAAGCAACTGGATGAGCCGGATTTCCTCCAGTCCCTCGATAATCTGGCCGAGCAGCTTGATTCGCGTGAACAGCAGCTGCGGGTGATGGAATCGCTATTCATGAGCCAGAGCTTGCATGAAGAGGTCATTCCTTCGGGGCGTCCGATAGGCAAGGGCTGGATTTCATCGTATTTTGGCATGAGAACCGACCCATTCACCGGTCGCCAGGAACGCCATAAGGGTATGGACTTTGCCGGCAAGGAAGGTTCCCCAATTGAGGCGACTGCGGCGGGTGTTGTGAGCTGGTCCGGTAAACGATATGGTTATGGTCTGATGGTAGAAGTAAATCACGGTAATGGTTATGCTACCCGTTATGGGCATAGTCGTAAGACTCTGGTCAAGATCGGTGATGTTGTTGAGAAGGGTCAGTTGCTGGCCGAGATGGGATCAACAGGTCGTTCAACTGGGCCGCATGTACATTACGAAGTGCTCTATCGCGGCAAAAGTATCAACCCGGCAAAATTTGTCTATGCCGCAAAATAATTAAAAACTGCTACAGAATAACCGCAAGATTGGTGCTAAATAAGGTGGGAGTCACCCTAGTCTATCCATGTTAAGAAACGTAATAAGTAAAGTCTTTGGTAGTCGCAATGCCCGACTGCTGAAGCGGATGGGTGTTGTCGTTGATCAGATCAATGCATTAGAGGCAACGTTTGAATCTTTAACTGATGACGAGCTGGCCAATAAAACGGCTGAGTTTCGACAGCGTTATCAGGATGGTGAGTCACTGGATCATTTGTTGCCAGAGGCCTTTGCGGTTGTTCGTGAGGCCGGTAAGCGGGTCCTGGGTATGCGGCATTTCGATGTCCAGTTAATTGGTGGTATGGTCCTCAATCAGGGCCGCATCTCCGAGATGCGCACCGGTGAAGGTAAGACCCTGGTGGCGACGCTCGCTGCCTATCTGAATGCCCTGACCGGTGAAGGTGTTCATGTCGTGACGGTCAATGATTATCTGGCCAGTCGTGATGCGGCCTGGATGGGCAAGCTATATTCCTTTTTGGGGTTGACCACCGGCGTGATCCAGGCTGAACAGGATCATGAGCAGAAACGGGCAGCCTATGCCGCAGATATCACCTACGGTACCAATAATGAATATGGGTTTGATTATCTGCGCGATAATATGGCCATGAGTCCGCCGCAGCGTGTCCAGCGGGGTCTGGCCTTTGCTGTGGTTGATGAAGTCGATTCAATTTTGATTGATGAGGCTCGTACGCCACTGATTATATCCGGTGCGGCCGATGATAATTCTGCCCTCTATCATAAGATTAATAAATTCATACCGCGTCTAAAGTTGCAGGCTGAAGAGGATGGGCCGGGCGACTTCACTATTGATGAGAAGAGTAAGCAGATCTTCCTGACCGAAGATGGTCATCAGCAAATCGAAGAGATCCTTACCGAGGCCGGGTTATTGAACGAAGGTGAAAGCCTTTATGATGCCGGTAATATTACCCTGATGCACCATTTTAATGCGGCCCTGCGTGCCCATGTTATCTTTCAGCGCGATGTCGATTATATCGTCAAGAATAAAGAGGTCGTTATTGTCGATGAATTCACCGGGCGGACAATGCCGGGTCGGCGCTGGTCAGATGGTCTGCATCAGGCCATTGAGGCAAAAGAGGGAGTGCCTATCCAGATCGAGAGCCAGACCCTGGCGTCGATTACGTTTCAGAATTTTTTCAGGCTCTACGATAAATTATCGGGTATGACGGGTACGGCAGATACCGAGGCCTATGAGTTTCAGCAGATCTATAACCTGGAAGTGGTTGTTATCCCGCCTCACCGAGAGACGCAACGCATAGATAATGGTGACCTGATCTATCTGACGCCGGCAGAAAAATACGAGGCAATTATTGAAGACATCAAGGATTGCTATGCTCGTAAACAACCGGTGCTGGTTGGTACCGCTTCGATTGAGGTATCCGAACTGTTATCAAAGCAGTTGGGTCGAGCCAAGATCTCTCACGAGATATTGAATGCCAAACAGCATCAGCGGGAAGCCAAGATTATTGCCCAGGCAGGAAGCCCAGGGGCAGTGACCATCGCCACCAATATGGCGGGTCGTGGTACTGATATTGTTCTTGGTGGTAGCCTGGAGGCTGAACTGGCGGAGCAAAAATCACCGGATGCAACGCAGATAGAAAAGATGACAGAGGCCTGGCAGGCGCGTCATGATGCCGTCTTGGCCAGTGGTGGCTTACATATTATCGGTACTGAACGTCACGAGTCACGGCGAATCGATAATCAGCTCCGGGGTCGTTCAGGTCGTCAGGGTGACCCGGGTTCAACACGCTTCTATCTCTCCTTGCAGGATAACCTGATGCGCATCTTTGCATCAGATCGGGTAGCCGCAATGATGCAAAAGCTGGGCATGAAGGAAGGTGAGGCTATTGAGCATCCCTGGGTTTCACGGGCGATTGAAAATGCACAGCGTAAGGTCGAGGGGCATAACTTCGATATCCGTAAAGAATTGCTTGAGTACGATGATGTTGCCAATGACCAGCGTAAGGTAGTCTATGAGCAGCGTGATAGTCTGATGAGTGAGGAGGATATAAGCGACACGGTCGCCAATCTGCGTCACCAGGTTGTCAATAATGTCATTGATACCTATATACCGCCGCAGAGTATGGATGAGCAGTGGGATATACCCGGTCTGATGGAGGCGTTGGCGCATGAATTTGGTCTGGCGCTACCCATTGATGACTGGTTGGAGCAGGATAATGAGCTGCACGAAGAGTCCTTGCGTGAACGTATCGAGGCAGAGCTGGTTAGCCAGCACGAGCAGAAGGCGGTGTCTATTGGCCAACAGAGTATGCGGCAGGTTGAGAGGGAGCTGTTATTGCAGGTGATGGATAATCTGTGGAAAGAACATCTTGCTGCCATGGATCATTTGCGTCAGGGTATTCATCTGCGGGGGTATGCACAAAAGAATCCCAAGCAGGAATACAAGCGCGAATCCTTTGAGATGTTTTCAGAGATGCTGGACAGTATTCAGCATGATTATGTTGTCCTGCTCGCGCGGGTTCAATTTCATACCGAAGAAGATCTGCGGGCGCTGGAAGAACAGCGTCAGCAGGCCAGAAATATGCAGTTCCGTCATGATGAATCACAGGGGCTGGGTGGTGGCGAACCACTGGCTGAGGCCGCTGGTGCGCAGCAGGTACCGTACACCCGTGACGTGCCCAAGGTCGGACGAAATGAACCCTGTCCTTGTGGCTCGGGTAAAAAATACAAGCAGTGTCACGGCCAGATTGGCTGATCGAATACTTGTTATTCGGCATGGCAATCGGCTATTGTTCGGCTTATGTCTAGTGAAGCGCAATCAGGTCTTTTAGCTGTCCCCGGGGTACGTTTGGGTGTCGCTATTGCAGGTATAAAACCCTCCCGGCGTAAACCTGACCTGTTACTGCTCGAGCTGCCTGCCGGTTCCAGTTGTGCTGCGGTCTATACCCGGAATACCTTTTGTGCCGCACCTATCTTGGTAGCACGGGCGCACGAGGCTGAGCAAGCTACTCGCTATCTTCTGGTTAATTCTGGCAATGCCAATGCCGGGACAGGCCAGCAGGGGCATCTCGCGGCTATTGAGTGTTGCCAGGCCGTGGCCGAGCTGGCGTCCTGTGACGCTGAGGCCGTTCTACCATTCTCTACTGGTGTTATTGGCGAGCAACTCCCGGTTGCCAGGATTATTGCTGCCTTGCCGGAGGCCTTTGCTGGCCTCAATGAGCAGGGCTGGGACAAGGCTGCTCAGGCAATTATGACTACTGATACTCGGCCAAAGGCCGCTTCGCGCCAGTTTGTTAGTCATGGGGTGCCGATTACCGTCACTGGTATCGCCAAGGGTTCAGGTATGATCTGCCCTGATATGGCCACAATGCTGAGTTATATAGCGACTGATATGCCAGTGGTGCCCGCCGTGTTACAGGCTTGTCTTGATCAGGCAGTTAAAGTTTCATTTAATCGCATTACTGTAGATGGCGATACTTCGACCAATGATGCCTGTGTATTGATGGCCAGTGGTCAGGCTGATCATGAGCCTGTCGATCAGGTTGATAGTGAGGCCGCAGAACAGTTATTCGAGGCGGTGACCGAGCTGAGTATAGAGCTGGCTCAGGCCATTGTGCGCGATGGCGAGGGGGCGACGAAATTTATCACTGTTATTGTTAATGGCGGGAAGGACCGGGATGAATGTCGTCAGGTAGCCTATACCATTGCCCATTCCCCG
>CAZYTT010000030.1:7780-19511 GCA_964650235.1 uncultured Gammaproteobacteria bacterium
CGGGAAGGACCGGGATGAATGTCGTCAGGTAGCCTATACCATTGCCCATTCCCCGCTAGTGAAGACGGCTTTTTTTGCATCTGACCCAAACTGGGGTCGAATACTGGCAGCAGTGGGTCGTTCTGGTCTGGCTGGGCTGGATGTTGGGCAGGTTGATATCTTTCTGGACGATGTCGGTATCGTCGCTGGTGGCGAGCCGGCGGCTGATTATACCGAAGCGGTCGGCGCTGAGGTGATGCGGCGTGGCGATATTACAATCCGGGTTGAGCTGGGGCGGGGTGCCGCGAGTGAACAGATCTGGACCACTGATCTGTCTTATGACTATGTACGTATTAATGCCGAATATCGGAGTTGATGTAACCTCGGTCAATTCCTGCTACTACTGTTGAGGCATCTATCATTGCGATGTTGCGTAACGCTTTTCTGGTCACGGAATCTGAACGGTGTCATAAAGGCAATCTAACTTCTAACGCCTCAGCTCTCAATTCTTAGTCCTATGTCCTGATGTTATAGCGGTGCATAAAAAATCCCGCTACCAGCGATTGCCGGTGCGGGATTCTTTATGGGGGCAGAAGCCGTCAATTACTTGATCTTGGCTTCCTTATATATGACATGTTTACGTACAACAGGGTCGTACTTTTTTATCTCAAATTTCTCTGGCATCAGACGTTTATTTTTGTCTGTTGTATAAAAATGGCCGGTGCCAGCACTGGATACGAGTCTGATTTTATCGCGCATCTGCTATTACTCCTTAAACCTTTTCGCCGCGGGCGCGGATATCACTAAGAACCTTGTTGATCCCCAGCTTGTCAATCATACGCATACCCTTGGTTGATAAGCGCAACTTAACCCAGCGATTCTCACTTTCTACCCAGAAGCGATGCAATTGCAGATTTGGCAGAAAGCGGCGCTTCGTTTTATTGTTGGCGTGGGATACATTGTTGCCAACTATTGGCCTTTTCCCAGTAACCTGACATACCCTGGACATCGTTCTAGTCTCCGATCGAAAAACACTTAACAAAGACCGCTCTTTATATCAAAGCTTTGGGTTGGAGTAAAGCCAAATCGCTAAATTGTTACCAGTCCTGAGGTCGGGTATTTGTCCAGTAGTAGTAATAACGTATTGAATGAAAAACCATAATTTTGAAAACAGCAGTCTTTCCCTTGATACCGGTACGCAGGAAAATGGCCAGTAGTTCGGCGTCTGACAGTGATGCTACACCACGTTGCAGCAATTTTTCCCGTGGGCGTTCATCCTTGGGCCAATCGGTATCGCCATCTGACAACTCCTTCTGTCGTATAGGGCGTAATAACGGTAAACTGTGCGGTTTATTAGTAGTGAATGGTAAGTTTATGTTGTTTGGCTGGAAAATCAAAGGTCACCATTAATGAATCGCTTGATGAATAAGCGCATATTGCTTGGCGTGTCTGGCAGTATCGCCGCCTATAAGAGTGCCGAACTGGTGCGTTTGCTGATGGATGTCGGCGCGGAGGTCCAGGTCGTTATGACGGCGGCGGCCCAGGCCTTTATTACACCGCTGACGCTACAGACGCTATCGCAACGACCTGTCAGGACCGAACTAGTGGACGCAGAGGCCGAGTCGACCATGGGTCATATTGATCTGGCACGTTGGGCCGATGTGATTGTCATTGCCCCCGCCAGTGCCGATCTTATTGCCCGTCTCAGCCAGGGTAAGGCCGATGACCTGCTGGCGGCTGTGTGTCTGGTGTCATCGGCACCGGTGATGGTCGCGCCGGCGATGAATCAGCAGATGTGGCAAAACCCAGCGACTCATACCAATGTGGCGACGCTAAGAAAGCGGGGCATAGGTCTAATAGGGCCTGCTGAAGGCGGTCAGGCCTGTGGTGAGACCGGGCCAGGGCGCATGGTTGAGCCTGAGCAGATCGCAGAAGCTGTCTCCAGTGTCTTCGAACAGGGTGCGATGGCCGGATTTACAGTCATGGTGACAGCGGGGCCGACTCGCGAGGCCATTGACCCGGTCAGGTATATCTCTAATCGGAGTTCCGGCAAGATGGGATTTGCTGTTGCAGAGGCCGCGGTAGCCGCCGGTGCCCGGGTGCTGTTGATTAGTGGCCCGGTGTCACTGGCAACGCCGGATCGGGTGCAGCGGATTGATGTCGAGAGTGCCGAGCAGATGTTGCAGCAGGTAGAGGCACACCTGACCCAATGTGATCTGTTTATTGCGACGGCAGCTGTAGCCGATTATCGCGTGGTCGATATAGCCGAGCAAAAAATCAAAAAACAGACGCCGACACTGTCCCTGCAGTTACAGCAGACGCCCGATATCCTCGCCAGTGTTGCCGCCCGGACAGGCGAAGCGCGTCCCTTTTGCGTCGGATTTGCCGCCGAGACTCACGACCTGATTAAAAATGCCCAGCATAAACGCCAAGCCAAGGGGCTGGATATGATCTGTGCCAATAAGGTTGGAGATGAACAGGGCGGCTTTGATAGCGATGAAAATGCCTTAACACTGATCTGGACAGGTGGGGAGCAGGTGCTGGATTTTGCCTCAAAGACTCGCCTTGCTCGCCAGTTGATTACTATAATAGCCGAGAGATATGATGAAAAAGATACAGTTAAAAATTCTGGATAAACGCTTGGGCAATGAAATCCCGATGCCCCACTATGCTACCCCAGGTTCGGCGGGTATTGACCTGCGCGCCTGTCTGGATGAACCTCTGATCCTGGTTCCTGGCGAGACCCAGTTGATCCCCACCGGGATGGCCATTCATATGGAAGATCCACAGCTGGCTGCGGTGATCCTGCCCCGTTCAGGTTTAGGTCATAAGCATGGTATTGTGTTGGGTAATCTGGTTGGAGTAATTGACTCGGATTATCAGGGACAAATATTTGTATCGTGCTGGAATCGTGGCAAGGAGGCCTTTACGATAGAGGTAGCTGAACGCATCGCACAGATGGTCTTTGTGCCTGTGGTTCAGGCTGGTTTTGAGCTAGTAACAGAATTCGATCAGAGTGATCGCGGTGATGGGGGCTTCGGCCATTCAGGGAGACATTAGGCGCCAGTATTGTTTTAATCGGCCTTAGAGTTGCCGGGTTTTGGGCAATCATTAACGGCTGAATGGTGCTTTTAACATTAAAATAATCTACAGGACATTGACATGACGACTCAGTATCAAGGAACGGCAGGGCAGGTAACAGCGAGTATATTCAAGGCCTATGATGTACGAGGCATCGTAGATGAGACATTGACCGATGATGTGGTCTATGACATTGGTCGTGCCATCGGCAGTGAGGCCGCTGCCCGGGGGCAGGCCAGGGTCTGTGTCGCTCGTGATGGACGTCTGTCGGGTCCCCGCTTTGTTGCCGCCCTGACTCAGGGCCTGCTCGATACAGGGCGTGATGTTGTTGATCTGGGTCGGGTGCCGACACCGGTGCTGTATTTTGCCACCTATCACCTGGGTACAGGTTCCGGGGTTATGGTCACTGGCAGCCATAATCCACCCAATTATAATGGCTTTAAAATCATGCTGGGAGGAGAGACCCTGTCCGGCGATACGATCCAGGGACTACATCACCGAATAGAAAGCAATGACCTGGCCACTGGTCAGGGTACGGCCGAACAGGTTGATGTGCGCGAAGATTACCTGAATCGAATCACCAGTGATGTGAAATTGGCGCGGCCACTGAATGTCATCGTCGATTGTGGTAATGGTGTCGCCGGCGAACTGGCCCCCGAGTTATTACGGCGGATGGGCTGTAATGTGACCGAGATGTATTGTGACATCGATGGTAACTTTCCGAATCATCACCCGGACCCGAGTAAACCCCAAAACCTCAAAGACCTGATCGCCGCACTCGATAACAGTGATGCCGATATCGGTCTGGCCTTTGATGGTGATGGTGATCGACTGGGTGTCGTTGATACAGAAAAAAATATTATCTGGCCTGATCGCCAGTTGATGTTATATGCGGCTGATGTGCTCAAGCGTAATCCCGGTGGTGAGATCATCTTTGATGTGAAGTGCACCAGTAATCTGGCCAGGGTTATTACCGAGAACGGTGGCAAGGCCACGATGAGTATGACGGGACACTCACTGATCAAGGCCCGGATGCAAGAGACCGGGGCACTGCTGGCGGGCGAGATGAGTGGCCATATCTTCTTCAAGGAGCGCTGGTTTGGCTTTGATGATGGCCTGTATACCATGGCCAGGCTATTAGAGATCCTGTCTGCTGATAGCCGTAGCAGTCATGAAATCTTTGCGGCATTACCGGATGCGATCAGCACCCCGGAACTCAATGTCCATTTTGCCCTTGATGGAGAGCATTTCGAGTTTATGGAAAAGTTTGTTCAGCATGCCCAGTTTGATGGCGCTGAACTGATTACGATGGATGGCGTTCGGGCCAATTTCGCTGATGGCTGGGGACTGGTGCGGGCATCAAATACGACGCCATCGCTGGTGATTCGCTTTGAGGCTGATGACGAGGCCGCCCTGGAACGGATAAAGCAGGCCTTTCGTCAGGCTATGCAGGCCGCTGACCCTGCGCTGGTCCTGCCGTTCTAAATATAAAGTTAATAAACACGACAGAGAAAGACTATGACCCTGAACGCTAATGCTGCAATGAATGTAGCGCGGGTACTGACAGAGGCCTTGCCCTATATACAACGATTTGCCGGCAAGACACTGGTGATCAAATATGGCGGCAATGCCATGGTGGACGAGGTATTGAAGAGCGGCTTTGCCAGAGATGTCGTGTTGATGAAACTGGTTGGCATTAACCCGGTCATTGTCCATGGTGGTGGGCCGCAGATTGGAGAACTGCTCAAGCGGGTAGGTAAGGAGAGTCGTTTCGTCGGCGGTATGCGGGTGACTGATAGTGAGACGATGGATATCGTCGAGATGGTCCTTGGCGGCCAGGTCAATAAACAGATAGTTAACCTGATCAATCAACATGGTGGCTCGGCCGTCGGTCTGACAGGCAAAGATGGCGGGCTGATCAAGGCGCGCAAGTTACGTTTTGATCGTGAAGCCCCCGAATACAAGGCCTCGGAGATCGTCGATATTGGTCATGTCGGTGAGGTCGTCAAGGTCAATACGGGTGTCGTTGATATGCTGGTGCAGGGTGACTTTATCCCGGTTATTGCCCCCATCGGTGTTGACGACGAGGGGGCCTCGTATAACATCAATGCCGATCTGGTTGCCGGCAAGGTGGCTGAGGTCCTGAAAGCGGAGAAGTTAATCCTGTTGACCAATACCGGTGGGGTGCTGGATAAGAATGAGCAGGTTGTAACCGGCCTCAGCGCTACTGATGTTGATCGCCTGATCGAGGATGGTTCTATCTATGGCGGCATGCTACCCAAGGTGCAATGTGCTCTTGAGGCGGTTGCCGGCGGCGTCAATAGTGCCCATATTATCGATGGCCGGGTGGAACATGCAGTCCTGCTGGAGATATTTACCAATGAAGGTGTTGGTACCCTGATCCGGGGTGATTGATGTGCCGTGCCTTCAATGGGCCCTAAGTCCGCCATTGTGTGCCGTGGCGAGGTCAGAAAATCTTGTTGTGTTTTGTCGGGTGAGCGGGTGTGAACCTCATTGATCAGCTCATCCTATTTGTTATCTCTTTATTAGCCAATATTTTTTCCGCCTTCTCTGGTGGTGGGGCGGGTCTCATTCAGCTACCGGCATTGATCCTGTTGGGTCTACCCTTCGGCATTGCACTGGCGACACACAAGGTGGCGTCTGTCGCCCTGGGGGTCGGTGCCACCCTGCGGCATATTCGGGAAAAGAGCCTGGACTGGCGTTTTGCACTCTTTATACTGGCCACCGGCATGCCGGGTGTTGTGGTGGGTGCCCATTTCATACTGCAGGTCCCGGATCGATATGCTCAGCTGGCACTCGGGGTGTTGACGATGGCCCTGGGCGTCTATTCCTGGTGTAAACCGTCGCTCGGGCAGAATGCCCAGCCCCGTCATCGGGGTGGCTTTACGCTGATCCTGGGCGGTCTGGTTCTGTTTGGTATTGGTATACTCAATGGCTCATTAACGTCCGGCACCGGACTGTTTGTCACCCTGTGGCTAGTCGGCTGGTTCGGGCTCGACTATAAACAGGCGGTGGCCTATACCCTGATCCTTGTCGGTCTAGCCTGGAATGGAACCGGAGCCATTACCCTCGGTCTGCTCGGTACCATCGCCTGGGACTGGTTGCCGGCACTACTACTCGGCTCACTCCTGGGTGGCTATATCGGTGCCCACCTGGCCATCACCAAAGGCAATGCCTGGATTAAACGGGCCTTCGAGATCATTACTATCCTGGTCGGGCTGAAGTTGATTGTGGGATAGGAATCAGGACTTAGGGCTGAGGGGTGAACCCTACCCCCTAATAAATGTCATTTCGAACCAAGAGTCACCGACAATGAGGTAAGATTACTCCCTCGTGGTCAATATGATACTTTTTTGTGGGTTTGGTTGCGCAGAAAGACCGCCTCACTGCTCAGTTCTCGTTCCTCAACTCTCGTCTCTAAGTCCTATTATCTAATTCCATATTGCTGCTGATAGGCGGTAATGCGGGTCAGGGCGTCATCATCACCCTTCTCACCCAGATAGGTCTTGAGGTTTTCCAGATTGGCAATGCTGATGACATTGACGCCATAGTCACGTTCGACCTCCTGGATAGCCGATGTGCTGCCCTGGCCGCGTTCCTGTCGATCCAGGGCAATGATGACGCCAGCCAGTTCGGCCCTGGCCTGTTTAATAATGTCGGCCGATTCGCGTACCGAGGTCCCGGCGGAGATGACATCATCAATAACCAGTACTCGGCCCTGTAACGGTGTGCCAACAATAATCCCGCCCTCGCCATGATCCTTGGCCTCCTTACGATTAAATGCATAGGGGACATTGCGGTCATGTTGATCACTCAGGGCGATGACAGTGGCAATAGCCAGCGGGATTCCCTTGTAGGCGGGGCCGTAGAGCATATCGAACTCTACTCCCGAGGCAACTATTGCAGCGGCATAATAACGGCCCAGTGCGGCAATGGCGGCGCCATCATTAAAGAGACCGCTATTAAAAAAATAGGGGCTCTTGCGGCCCGATTTCAGGGTGAATTCACCAAATCGCAGGACCTGGTTGTCGATGGCAAAATCAAAAAAATCTTGTTGATAGGCTTGCATATATCAATCGCTCCTGTGGCTGTGGCGCTATTGTAACGGGATTGCCCCCCGGTGTGAAACCGGCTGAAACTGACGTGATAACGGATGACGTTCTTGTTTGCCGGCGGGATTGATGGGACACTAGCGACTTTTTTGAGGGCAGCAGATGCGGGTTATTAGTGTCAACGTCAATGGTATACGTGCAGCAGCACGCAAGGGATTTTTTGACTGGCTGGCCAGGCAGGATGCCGATGTCGTCTGTCTGCAGGAGACCAAGGCCCAGCTCGAACAGCTGGCTGACGAGATCTACCATCCCCAAGGTTATCACTGTTTCTATCATGATGCCGTGAAAAAGGGCTATAGCGGGGTTGCTGTCTATTCACGTGCCAGACCCGACAAGGTCTATTCCGGTATCGGCTGGGAGGATTTTGATAATGAGGGTCGTTACCTGCGCGTTGACCTCGGTAAACTCAGTGTCATCTCGCTTTATCTCCCGTCGGGTTCCAGTAAGTCAGAACGACAGGATTACAAGTTTGATATTATGGATCGTTTTATGCCGGAATTGCAGCGCTATCGCCGTCAAAAACGTGAATTCATTATCTGTGGTGACTGGAACATCGCCCATACTAAAATGGATATCAAAAACTGGCGTAGCAATCAGAAGAACTCCGGTTTTTTGCCTGAAGAGAGAGCCTGGATGGATACCCTGTTTGGGCCCACGGGCTTTGTTGATGCCTTTCGCGTGGTCAACGATGAGGATGCTCATTACACCTGGTGGTCAAATCGTGGCCAGGCCTGGGCCAATAATGTCGGTTGGCGTATCGACTATCAGGTGATTACCCCTGGTCTTGCCGATAAGGTGACGGGTGAATCGATCTATAAAGATGAGCGCTTCTCTGATCATGCGCCACTAACGATTGATTATGATCTTTAAAGCCTCACTCCTCCTCATCAGGGTATGAGACTCAGTTTTTTCCTCTTTCATCTAAGTCTTATCTTTTACCATCCTGAATACGGAACAGGGCAAACTCGGCGAACAGATTCGGCCACAGACGCATCAGGGTGCTGGTGTTGTGGAGGTGGTCGACCACGCTGCGTTGTAACAGGGTAATGCCCTGGTTGTTGCATAGCTGTTCGAAGTCTCTGACCGAACAGAGGTGGATATTCGGGGTATTAAACCACTCATCCGGCAGGTTGCGCGATACCGGCATCCTGCCGCCCAGGGCGACTTGGATCCGGTTAAGCCAATAGCCAAAATTGGGGAAGGTGACGATGCACTCCCGGCCAACACGTAACATCTCGCTGAGCAGTTTATCCGGGTGTTGCACCGCCTGTAGGGTCTGGGTCAGGACGACGTAATCAAAGGTGTTGTCATTCATATCGCTCAGCCCCTTGTTGAGGTCGGACTGAATAACATTGACATCTGCGGCTACCGATTTAACGATCTTGGCAGGATCAATCTCCAGCCCATAGCCAATGACCTGCCGGGTACTCCATAGATGGGCCAGCAGCGTGCCATCACCGCAACCCAGATCAAGTACCCGGCTGCCTGGTTTAATCCACTGGCTGATAATATCAAGGTCAGGACGCAAGGACATCAGCAACCCACCTCCGAGGCGACGTGATTCATATAGGTCGTAAACATCGACTGATAATAGGGGATCGGTAATAAAAAGGCATCATGGCCAGTACTGGACTCAATCTCGGCGTAGCTCACGGGCATATTGTTATCCAGCAGCGATTTGATTATCTCGCGTGAACGGGCGGGTGAAAAGCGCCAGTCACTGGTAAAGGACATCAGCAAAAAGTGGGCCTTGACGTTGGCGAAGGCCTGACCGAGGTCATTATCATACTTGCTGGCAGGGTCAAAATAATCAAGGGCCTTGGTCATTAGTAGATAGGTATTGGCATCAAAGCGCTCGACAAAAGACTTTCCCTGATAGCGCAGATAGCTCTCGATCTGAAAATCGACATCAAAATTGAAATTGAGTTTACCTTCGCGTAACTCGCGGCCAAACTTGGCCCGCATCTCATCTTCAGATAGATAGGTAATATGACCCAGCATGCGGGCCAGCATCAGGCCGCGCCGGGGGATGACACCCTGTTCGTAATAATGGCCTTCATGAAAATCCGGATCTGCCATGATGGCTTGACGGGCGACCTCATTGAAGGCGATGTTCTGAGTTGAAAGCTTTGGGGCCGCTGCGATGATCACTGCATGGCCGAGGCGGTCAGGGAAATCTATCGCCCACTGCAGGGCCTGCATGCCACCAAGACTACCGCCGACAACGGCGGCCCAGCGTTCAATACCGAGGGCATCGGCCAGTCGCACCTGGCTGACGACCCAGTCAGGTACTGTCACAATGGGGAAGTCTGGTCCATAGGGCTTGCTGGTCGCGGGATTATTGCTGACTGGTCCGGTTGATCCCTTGCAGCCCCCGAGGTTATTCGAGCAGACAACAAAAAAACGATTGGTATCAATGGGTTTGCCGGGTCCGATATAATTCTCCCACCATCCCGGTTTGCGGTCTGACTGGGCATGATAACCGGCAGCATGATGATCGCCCGACAGAGCGTGACAAATCAGAATGGCATTGGTGCCGGCGCTATTAAGTTTGCCATAGGTCTCATAGGTCAGGTCGTATTGGGGTAGCGTCCGGCCACAGACCAGGGGCAAAGGCTGGTCAAAATGCAGTATCTGAGGGCTGACCAGTCCAACAGAATGAGCAGGAATTGTTTCGGGCATATCTCACTAGGCAAGACTGAAGAACAGCAATTTCCAGACAGGTAGACCTGTCGACCTAAACTGGCAGTGTAATCAGAGGTTGGCGTTAAAGCAATATTAGACGCGATTAAAATAAAGCGCCAATGACATTGCTGGATGAACACTATTGGCTTGCTAGTTACTTTCCTGTTTGCCGGCTTAGTGGTCTGCTTAGTTGCTTTCTGGCGGTGTGCTATTACGCAGAGTTTCACTCATCTTGTTGAGCTCGGCTACCTGCCGGACAAGGGAGTCACGTTGAGCGCTCAGGTTGCTGATCTTTTCATTTAGGGTGTTTTTGGATTCTTTTATCCTGGTTAGTGTCTCCATGTGCTGTTCTATCGCATCACGTTTTTCCTGAATCTGAGCAACCAGCGGATTAATCATATCCTTGAGCCAGATATCACTTTCCTGGTGGGCCTTGACGAAGATATTGCGGGCATGACTAACCAGGGTAATGAAGAAGCGTTTAACGACAAAACTCTGTTCGCTCACTGTCGTAATCGTGCTATTACGAAACTCTTCACCCTTGAGTTGCAGTTGCTTCAGTTCGGCCTCAAAGGGCTGGATCTGGAAGGGTGGTGGCATGTCGATCTTCAGGCCATGGTCTTCCTTAAATTTCTTGTAGATGCTCTGCATTAGCTTATGTGTCTGGTCAGCCTGACGGCTGGCTATCTGCAGGGCATCGCGGCTCTGGCTAAAGAACTGCGACATGCCATTTTTCATGCCGACGGTGGTCCAGCTGCCTGACATCAAGCCGCGGGTGTTCTTGATCAGCTCATCCAGTGCGTTTGATCCTAAGGTCGCATACATATTCTTGGCCTGGATAGCGAGCTTTTTACGGCTGGCCTGGAAGTTCTTGACGCTCTCATAATAGGCGACCTTGTGATTTTTAGCCTTTTCGATCAGTTTCTGGATGACCTCATCATTATTTCCATCCAGGGTATTTAATTCGGCGAGCTGGTCGTTGAGATCCTCGACCTGAGCTGATAACGGGGCACGGCTATTTTCCAGGATCTTATCCATACCGGCAACGACATTATCCCAGATGACCTTCTGGCGGTTGGGCAGAATATTCTCGGCCAGCAGCGACTCTAGTGTCAGTATATTGCTCATGTTGAGCAGGTCGCTATTATTCTTGATTTTGGCCAACAGACCCTTCTGGGCCGAGACCGGGAACACATTCTCGATATCAATACCGAGCATACCGGCGCTGGTACGGCACTGGTCATTAATTGATTTTTCAACAGCAGCAGGATCTTTCATTTCATCCCACAGGGTGTCTGTCTTGTTTAATACAGCGACCAGACCGTTTTGCTGTTTGTTACGGAAGGCCAGGATATGATCCTGCCACATCTCCATGTCACTCTTGGTGACGCCGGCATCGGCTGACAGGATAAAGAATACCGCCTGGGCACCAGGCAGCATATTCATGGTCAATTCCGGTTCAGTACCCAGGGCATTGAGTCCTGGGGTGTCGAGGATCACCAGTCCCTGTTTTAAGAACGGATGGGGGAAGCTGACAATGGCATGCCGCCACAGGGGGATTTCAATCAAGGTCGGTGAATGACCGTGGAGCTCCTCATTATAGAGGCCCAGTTCCTCAGCCTCCTGTCTGGATACCGTCTTGGTCTTGATAACCTCTTTAAAGGTCTCCGCCATGGCCTTGGGCGAGGCGGTGTCGAGAGTGAAGTGGGTCCAGTAAGAATCGTCACGCTTGAGGTCCGGTAGGCTGTAGTCGCTGAGGCGGGTCTCGATGGGTAGTACTTTGATATAGGAGGTGTCGCCCTTGGTATCATAAAATAATTCTATCGGACACATTGTAGTCCGGCCAATCTCTG
>CAZYTT010000031.1:0-3449 GCA_964650235.1 uncultured Gammaproteobacteria bacterium
CCTGAAGGCTCTCATGAGAAGACAAATCAAAAGACTGAGGGTCTTGCGCGGGATAGTCATCTCCTGATTAATAATGCCGGTGTCTATGGACCTACTCGTCTGGGCTCACAGGCCCTGGAAGATGTGTCGATGGCTGTAATGCAGGATGTCTTCAACGTCGACTGCCTGGGTAATCTGCGCGTTGTTCGTTACCTGTTACCGGCCCTGAAGGCAGGGAAGGCCGTTATTGCCAATATAAGTTCCAAGATGGGCTCCGTTGAAGATAATACCAGTGGTGGCAGTTATGCCTATCGTGCGGCGAAGGGTGCTCAGGTTGGCGTCTCACGCTCTATGGCCGTTGATTTATTACATGATGACATCAAGGTCATTACACTTCATCCTGGCTGGGTGCGGACAGAGATGACGGCCTACAATGGGCTGATTGATGTTGATGAATCGGTAAAGGGTATGGCTGATGTTATTGCCCGGGTTGATGAATATAAGCCTGGACAATTTGTGGCCTATGATGGGACGGTAATTCCTTTCTAGCTGAGTGACGCAAAATCGGTTTCACCTGATAATGCTGATATTCAACCGTTGCCTTATCATCGAGTGCGTTCTGATTTATCGCTGACGAGATTCAGTTCTTCCCAGATTTTCAGGGTTGGTTCTGCCTGATTCATTGAATAGAAGTGCAGACCGGGTGCACCCATATCGAGTAATTTTCGACACAGTTCGGTGGTGACATCCAGACCAAAGGTTTTGATCGACTCGACGTCATCGCCAAAGCTCTCCAGACGTTTACGTATCCAGCGAGGTATCTCGGCACCACAGGCATCAGAGAACCTGACCAGATTGGTGTAATTGGTAATCGGCATTATGCCAGGCACGATTGGAATCTGAATATCGAGTTTTTCGCAGTCCTCCACGAATGATTCATAGGCATTGGCATTATAGAAATACTGGGTCAAGGCGGCATCTGCGCCAGCATCGACCTTTCTCTTGAAGTTGTGCAGATCTTGCTGGGCAATATTGGCCTGAGGGTGAAATTCGGGGTAGGCAGCGACCTCGATAAAGAAGTGCTGGCCAGTTTCGGCACGGACAAATTCTACCAGCTCATTGGCATAACGGAATTCTCCCGCAGTATGCATGCCTGATGGCATATCACCGCGTAATGCGACCAGGTGGTGGATATCATTTTCTATATAGGCGTTCAGGATCTGCAGGATACGTTCTCTGGTTGAGCCAATACAGGAAAGATGAGGGGCAACATCAATACCAGTTTGTTGCTTGATATCAATCACTGTCTCAAGTGTTCTCTCCTGGGTGGAGCCACCGGCCCCGAAGGTGACGGAGAAAAAGCACGGGTTTTTAGTGGCCAGCTTATCTGCCACCTTGCGGAGATTAGCCACGCCTTTGTCAGTCTTCGGTGGGAAGAATTCAAAACTGAAGGCCAGTGGGTAGCTTTTTTGTGATTCCATCTTAATCCTCAAAAAATACCCGGTCGATAACGAGCATCGACCGGGTGATTATATTGATGTATTCCCCATCAAATCGTGCAGACGGAGATTATTGCCTAGTAACGGTAGTGTTCTGGTTTGTAAGGACCTTCTACTGGCACATCGATATAGTCTGCCTGTTCCTTGGTTAAGGTTGTTAAACATGCGCCAACCTTGGCCAGATGCAGGCGAGCAACTTCTTCATCAAGGTGTTTAGGCAAGACATAGACATTGTTTTCATACTGGCCTGTCTGGTTCCAGAGTTCCATCTGAGCCAGGGTCTGATTAGTGAAGGAGTTAGACATTACAAAGCTAGGGTGACCTGTGGCACAACCCAGGTTCACTAGGCGACCTTCGGCCAGCAGGGTAATGCGTTTGCCATCAGGAAAAATTATCTGATCGACCTGAGGTTTGACATTTTCCCACTGGTACTGGCGCAGTGAGGCTACATCGATCTCATTATCGAAGTGACCAATATTGCAGACAATGGCCTCGTTCTTCATCGATGCCATGTGGTCATGATTAATGACATTAAAATTACCGGTTGTCGTTACAAAGATGTCACCCATTTTGGCGGCGTCATTCATATCTACAATTCGATAGCCTTCCATCGCAGCCTGCAGGGCACAGATGGGATCAATTTCGGTAACCCATACCGTCGCACCCATACCACGGAAGGCCTGGGCGCAGCCTTTGCCAACGTCACCATAGCCAAGGACGACACAGATCTTACCGGCAATCATGACGTCGGTAGCGCGCTTAATGCCATCAAGTAAGGACTCGCGACAGCCATAGAGGTTGTCAAACTTAGACTTGGTGACAGAGTCATTGACGTTGATAGCTGGGAAGGGCAGGTCACCCTTGGCTGCCATCTGATAAAGACGATGTACACCAGTGGTAGTCTCTTCAGTTACACCCTTGATGCTATCACGGGTCTTGCTGTACCAGCCGGGATGCTCTGCCAGACGTTTTTTAATAGCGGCGAACAGATATTCCTCTTCTTCACTGCCCGGCTTGGCAATTACGCTCGGGTCTTTTTCAGCCTTGGCCCCCAAAATCAGCAGCAGCGTTGCATCACCACCATCATCAAGGATCATATTGGGCGCACCGCCATCGGCCCACTCCATGATCCTGTGGGTGTAATCCCAGTATTCTTCCAGCGTTTCCCCCTTGTGTGCAAACACCGGAATACCCTGGTTAGCAATTGCCGCTGCAGCGTGATCCTGGGTTGAGAAGATGTTACAGGAAGCCCAGCGGACCTCAGCACCAAGATCAATGAGGGTCTCAATTAACACGGCGGTCTGGATAGTCATATGCAGACTGCCGGCGATACGGGCACCCTTCAGGGGTTGTTGGTCACGATAGCGCTCGCGGGTCTGCATCAGTCCCGGCATCTCGGTCTCGGCGATCTTGATTTCTTTGTGACCCCAGTCAGCCAGAGAGATATCAGCGATACGACTGTCTTGAATGATGTTTTTTGCAGGTGTACTCATAAAATTATAATCCTTCGAATTTTTGTTGTTTCAGTGTGTGTTAGAGGCCGGCTGCATGACGCAGGTCTTCGGCCTTATCGGTCTTTTCCCAGTACAGGTCGGCCTCAGTGCGACCGAAGTGACCATAGGCCGCTGTCTGTTTATAGACGGGGCGTAACAGGTCCAGCATGGCAACAATGCCTTTCGGGCGTAAGTCAAAGTGTTCACGCACCAGCTCTACCAGTCTTTCCTCAGCAATCTTGCTGGTACCAAAAGTCTCAATGGTTATTGATGTTGGTTGTGCAACACCGATAGCATAAGAGACCTGAATTTCACAGCGGTCGGCTAGGCCAGCAGCGACAATGTTCTTGGCTACATAACGACCGGCATAGGCGGCAGAGCGGTCAACCTTGGAAGGGTCCTTTCCAGAAAAGGCGCCACCACCATGACGGGCCATGCCACCGTATGTATCAACGATTATCTTACGACCGGTCAGACC
>CAZYTT010000031.1:3549-18116 GCA_964650235.1 uncultured Gammaproteobacteria bacterium
AGGGTGCCGTTTTTACGCACCTCAGCCTGACGTTTGACCAGACGGTGGGCATAGGTAACGGGGGCTGGCATCAGCACATCGGTCTCATTGCTGGCATACCCAAACATCAGACCCTGGTCGCCGGCACCCTGGTCCTTGTCATCCCCTTCACCCTCGTTGACACCCATAGCGATATCGACTGACTGTTTGTCCATTGCGACCAGAACTGCGCAGGAATCGGCATCAAACCCCATCTCTGAACTGGTATACCCAATTTCACGCACTGTTTGGCGGACGATGTCAGTGTAGTCGATGACCGCACTGGTAGTGATCTCACCAGAGAGTACAACCATACCGGTATTGATCATGGTTTCACAGGCAACACGAGCGGTAGGATCCTGGCTTAATATGCCGTCAAGAATTGAGTCTGAGATTTGATCAGCGACCTTATCTGGGTGGCCTTCTGAAACGGATTCCGATGTAAACAGATACGATTTAGACATAATTTCCTCTGTACAGGGTGGTGAATTATTGCTCCGCCAGGTTGGCCGACGGAAGTTGAGTCTAAGTAGATTACAGCATGGTGTGTAATGAATCGACGTAAAAACGTGAAATTATATACTATTTCTATATTATAGATAAATAAATATTCATGTACTAGGTGAATAGTAACTCTCTTAATAATTAACGCTAGGTATCACGGTTGCTAATATGTCTAGTCTGGTCTGGTTTTGATACAATCCTGATAGCTATTATGGTAACTACAGTCTTAATTTGGAGGGAAAATGGTTAGTTTGGAGACCCCTGTATGTGATTTTGATTGGCCTGCGCCTGACTTTGACCTGCCTGGCGTGGATGGCCGCAACTGGAACCTGGAACAATGCCGCGGTAATAACGGACTGTTGGTGATGTTTATCTGTAATCATTGCCCCTATGTCAAGGCAATACGTGATCGTATTGTTCGTGATACGCATGAGTTAGCAGGGCTCGGTATTAATAGCGTTGCAATTATGTCAAATGACCCGACCGACTATGAGGAAGACTCTTTTGCCAACATGCAGGCCGTTGCGAAGGCATTTAACTTTAATTTTCCTTATCTTATTGATGAGACACAGGCAGTGGCGAAACAGTATGGTGCAGTCTGTACCCCTGATTTTTTTGGCTTTAACGCCGATCTGGGGCTGCAATATCGTGGGCGGTTGGACGTTAGTCGAAAAGAGGCGGCGACAACGGATGTGCCACGTGACCTGTTTGAGGCCATGAAGCAGGTAGCTGAGACCGGTAATGGGCCTGTTGATCAAATACCCAGCATGGGGTGTTCCATCAAGTGGATGCATGAAGGTTGAATGGTAATTTGTTAAAACATATATAAATCAATGCTTTATATATTTTTTATAGAGTATCTGTCTGGGTTTTTAAGACTAGGCGGAGGCATTGAAAAATAAGAGTTGATGAAAAGTTACAGGTAAGAGAAAATATTGCCTCTCAATGCAGGCTGGTTGGGCAGTCTTGCATACCGGATTACACGCGTCAGATGATAAATATAGCGAGACGTAAACATCCACTTAGCAGCGCACAATAACGCTGGACGCACGGAACGAAGCCCCTATTCACGGAACTTTAGGGACTCACAAATTTTACTATTGCTTTCAGCCGAGTCTCTGACGGTTGAAGGCTGCTATCACATAATTGTTTACTAAAATAAAGGTAGGTGAAAACCATGTCATCTCGGAAAGAGTTAGCGAATGCCGTCAGGGCATTAAGTATGGATGCGGTACAAAAGGCCAAGTCAGGACACCCTGGCGCGCCTATGGGTATGGCTGATATTGCTGAAGTATTATGGAACGATTTTCTTAACCATAATCCCACGAACCCTGACTGGGTCAATCGTGACCGGTTCATTCTTTCAAATGGCCATGGCTCAATGCTGATTTATTCACTGCTGCATCTGACAGGTTACGACCTGCCAATGGATGAGTTAAAACAGTTTCGCCAGTTACATTCCAAGACGCCGGGTCACCCGGAATATGGTTATGCACCCGGTATCGAGACGACTACAGGCCCGTTGGGTCAGGGTATTACCAACGGTGTGGGCATGGCGCTGGCTGAAAAGGTATTGGCGGGCCAGTTTAATCGTGATGGTCATCATATTGTCGATCACTACACTTATGTTTTTATGGGTGATGGTTGCATGATGGAAGGTATCTCACATGAGGCCTGTTCTTTCGCCGGTACCATGGGGCTAGGTAAGCTGATTGCCTTCTGGGATGATAATGGCATCTCAATTGATGGCCATGTTGAAAACTGGTTCACAGATGATACTGCGAAGCGTTTCGAGGCTTACGGATGGCACGTTATCCGTGATGTGGATGGTCATGATGGTGCTGCCCTTGAGGCCGCAATACGTGATGCCCGTTCCGTCAATGATAAGCCAACGTTGATCTGTGCCCGGACTGTCATCGGTTACGGTTCTCCTAACCTTTGTGGCAGCCATGACTGTCATGGTGCACCACTGGGTGATGATGAGATCAAGGCTACACGTGAAAACCTGGGCTGGAAACATGGTCCATTTGAAATCCCGAGTGAAGTCTATGCCGGGTGGGATGCGAAGGAGAAGGGTGCTGCTGCCGAGCAGGCCTGGAACGATAAGTTCGCGGCCTATAAAGCAGCCTATCCTGAACTGGCCGCAGAATTTGAACGTCGTACCAGCGGTGAGTTGCCTGCCAACTGGGCTGATGTAGCAGCGGGTTATATCAAGGCTACAGATGAAGCGGCGGCTAGTCCGGCAACTCGCCAAGCTTCACAGAAATCGATTACGACCTATGCGGCTGCATTGCCTGAGTTTCTTGGTGGTTCAGCTGACCTGACGCCATCCAATCTGACGTCATGGCCAGATAGCAAGAGCATCACCAATACTGTTTCTGACGGTAATTACATCTCTTACGGTGTTCGCGAATTTGGTATGTCTGCCATAATGAATGGTGTTGCATTGCACGGTGGCTTTATCCCGTTTGGTGGCACATTCCTGATGTTCTCTGAATATGCCCGTAATGCCCTGCGTATGGCGGCCCTGATGAAGATTCAGAGTATCTTTGTCTATACTCATGACTCTATTGGTCTGGGTGAAGATGGTCCTACGCATCAACCTGTCGAACAGACCGCGACCCTGCGTATGATTCCAAATATGTCTGTCTGGCGTCCCTGTGATGCTGTTGAGACAGCAGTTGCCTGGAAGACGGCAATTGAGAGGAAGTCGGGTCCATCATGTCTGATTTTTACTCGCCAGGGGCTTGATCATCAGACCCGTAATGAACAGCAATTGGCCAATATTGCCAAGGGTGGGTACGTCTTACGTGACTGTGATGGTACGCCGGATGCCATTATTATTGCGACAGGTTCTGAAGTTGCCTTGGCAATGGGTGCGGCTGATCAGTTGCAAGGAAAAAAGATTCGTGTTGTCTCTATGCCGTCGGCTGATCTGTTTGATGCCCAGGATGATGACTATCGTGAATCAGTACTACCTGCTGCGGTCACTGCCCGTGTTGCAGTTGAGGCCGGTGTTACTGATGGCTGGTATAAGTACGTTGGTTTGAATGGCAAGGTGGTTGGTATGAGCGGTTTCGGTGAGTCTGCCCCTGCTGGCGAGTTGTTTAAGTATTTTGGTTTTACTGTGGACAATGTGGCCAAGGCGGTAGAGTCCGTTTTGTAATTAATTTGAAGGGCCGGGTGTATGGCAAAGTACCTAGGCCCTCGCCAGTTTTTAAAACGTAATGGAGTTAGAGTATGACTACTAAAGTAGGTATTAACGGTTTCGGCCGTATCGGACGCATGGTATTTCGTGCCGTTGCAAAAGAGTTCAAAGATATCGAGATCGTTGGGATCAATGACTTGCTGGACGCTGATTATCTGGCTTATATGTTGAAATATGACTCAGTTCATGGTCGTTTCGATGGCGATGTTTCTGTTGATAACAACAGCTTGATTGTAGATGGTAAGAAAATTCGCCTGACTGCAGAGCGCGATCCAGCTAATTTGAAGTGGGATGAGGTTGGTGCAGAAATCGTAATTGACTGTACTGGTTTTTTCCTGACTGAAGAGAGCTGTCAGAAGCACATTGACGCTGGCGCCAAGAAGGTTGTTCAGAGTGCACCATCAAAAGATAGTACGCCGATGTTTGTCTATGGTGTCAACCATGAGACATACGCTGGTCAAAGTATTGTGTCAGCGGCATCGTGTACAACTAACTGCCTGGCTCCAATTGCTAAGGTCCTGAATGATAACTGGGGCATCAAACGTGGCCTGATGACGACTGTCCATGCGGCTACTGCAACACAGAAGACTGTTGATGGTCCTTCACTGAAAGACTGGCGTGGTGGTCGTGGTATTCTTGAGAACATCATTCCATCATCTACTGGGGCAGCCAAGGCTGTTGGTGTTGTACTGCCTGAACTCAACGGTAAGTTGACTGGTATGGCCTTTCGCGTACCAACATCTGATGTGTCAGTTGTTGATCTGACCTGTGAGCTGGATAGTGAAGTTTCTTACGCTGATATTTGTGCAGTTATGAAGTCTGCTTCCGAGACTGGAGATATGAGTAAGACACTTGGTTATACTGATGAAAAAGTTGTCTCAACTGATTTTCGTGGTGTTGGCTTCTCATCAATCTTTGATGCCGGTGCAGGTATTGCTCTCGATGGTACATTCGTTAAAGTTGTTTCATGGTATGACAATGAATACGGTTATACCTGCAATATGATGCGTTTTGTACAACATATCGCGAAGTAAAGATCTTAATAGAGCTCGTTACTCACAGGTCTGGCGCTGTCCAGGCCTGTGAGTATTTACAAGAGCTATTAGCCAAGCATGGATTGGCTAATAGTTTTTAAAAATAAATTTCAGGAGTAATTTAATGTCTGTAATTAAAATGACTGACCTTGACCTGGCTGGTAAACGTGTCCTTATTCGTGAGGATCTCAATGTGCCGCTGAAAAACGGTAAAGTGGCAGATGACACGCGAATTCGCGCGTCTTTACCGACTATTAAACATGCCATGGATGCCGGCGCCAAGGTTATGCTGATGTCGCATATCGGCCGCCCTACCGAAGGCGAATATAATGATGAGTTTTCTCTGGCACCTGTTGCTGCCTATCTTTCCGATCGGCTGGGAAAAGCTGTTCCCGTAGTGAAGGATTATCTGGGAACTACTCCGGATTTGGCCGACGGTGATGTCGTCATTATGGAAAACGTCCGCTTTAATGTCGGTGAAATGAAAAATGATGATGAGCTATCAAAAAAATATGCAGCTCTGTGTGATATCTATGTAATGGACGCCTTTGGTACGGCCCATCGTGCTCAGGCATCAACCCATGGTGTGGCTAAATTTGCTGATACCGCCTGTGCTGGGCCATTACTGGCAGCGGAGCTGGAAGCTCTGGGTAAGGCGCTCGATAATCCTGCTCGCCCAATGGTGGCAATTGTTGGCGGATCAAAGGTCTCAACAAAATTAACTGTGCTCGAATCGCTGTCAAAGATTGTTGATCAATTGATTGTTGGTGGCGGTATCGCCAATACTTTTATTGCAGCTGAAGGACATAATGTCGGTAAATCCTTATATGAAGCTGATCTGATTGATACAGCCAATAAACTCACCGCCGACGCCAAGTCACGTGGTGGTGATATTCCGGTACCCGTTGATGTTGTCTGCGGCAAGGAATTCTCTGAAACAGCAGCGGCGAAATTAAAGAATGTCGCTGATGTTGATGACGATGATATGATTTTTGATATTGGGCCCGAGTCGGCAAAAGAGTTGGCTGAAATTCTGAAAACAGCGGGCACGATTGTCTGGAATGGTCCTGTTGGGGTGTTTGAGTTTGATCAGTTTGGTGAAGGCACAAAGACATTGTCTATGGCAATTGCAGAGAGTCCGGCTTTCTCTATTGCTGGTGGTGGTGACACCCTGGCAGCCGTGGCCAAATATAATATAGCCGACAAGGTATCCTATATTTCCACCGGTGGTGGGGCATTTCTGGAGTTCCTTGAAGGTAAGGTTTTACCTGCTGTGGCGATTCTCGAAGAGCGGGCTAAATAGTCTTAGTATAAACGTAAATCAATCCCGGCAGTTGAGCAGGAATAACTAGAATAAATGAAAAAAAATGTACGAAGACGCACGAAGATAGTCGCTACCCTGGGGCCGGCGACAGATGAGCCTGGCGTTTTGGAAAAATTGATTGCGGCTGGGCTTGATGTAGTTCGGCTCAATTTTTCACATGGTGATGCAGCAGATCATATAGAACGTGCAAGGATGGTACGTGAGCTGGCTGCTAAGCTAGGTCGTGAGGTTGGTGTCCTGGCTGATCTGCAAGGCCCCAAGATTCGCATAGATCGCTTCAAGGATGGAAAGATAAAACTTGCAGAAGGCGATCAGTTTATCCTTGATGTGTCTTGTGGTAGGGACGATGGTGATCAGGAACGGGTCGGTCTAACGTATAAAGAATTGATAAATGATGTTTCTGTTGATGATGTCCTGTTGCTTGATGATGGTGCGTTAGAACTAAAGGTTACTTCTGTTGAAGGTTCGGAAATTCGTACCCGGGTACTCATTGGTGGCGTTCTGTCTAACAGCAAAGGTATAAATAGGCAGGGTGGCGGATTATCGGCTGCGGCCCTGACCGATAAAGATAAGGTCGACATTATTACTGCAGCTGAATTGATGGCTGATTATATTGCTGTTTCATTTCCACGCAATGCAGCGGATATCCATCAGGCTCGGGAGTTATTGCGTGCGGCAGGCGGACATGGCGGGATTGTTGCCAAGATTGAACGGGCAGATTCGCTGGGCGGAGTCGAGGATATTATCGCGGCCTCTGATGTAATTATGATTGCCCGTGGTGACCTTGGTGTTGAAATTGGTGATGCCGAGTTACCTGCGGTACAAAAGAGTCTGATTAATACAGCAAGGACTATGAACAGGGTTGTTATTACAGCAACGCAGATGATGCAGTCTATGGTTGAAAGTCAGATGCCGACCCGCGCTGAAGTCTTTGATGTCGCTAATGCTGTTCTTGATGGGACTGATGCGGTGATGTTGTCCCAGGAGACAGCCGCTGGGAAATACCCGGTTAAGGTTATCGAGGCGATGGATCGTATCTGTCTTGGTGCCGAGCGGCAGAAGGTTGCTCAGAGTTCCGCTCATCGCGTCAATACACAGTTTAGAGACGTGGATGAAGCTATTGCTATGGCCTCTATGTATACTGCCAATCATCTTGGTGTCCGTGCAATAGTATCGATGACTGAATCAGGCTCAACACCGCAGTGGATGTCGCGAATTAGTTCCGGTATCCCGATCTATGCTTTAACAAAGCATGAGGCGACTCGCCGTAAAGTTACTTTGTATCGTGGTGTATATCCGGTCCCGTTTGATTCTCAATCGGAACATCACTATGAGGTTAATAAAGAGATAATTGATGTCCTGTTGTCTGAGGGGACCGTTGTCGATGGTGATGTCATTATTATTACCAAGGGTGATTTGGTTGGTGTTCATGGTGGTACCAATACCATGAAGATATTAACAATAGGCGAAAGTTAAACAATCATACCTAATGCCGGCGTTTCAAAATTTGGCCGTGTATGGGGTGAAAGGTTACAATGAGACCTATTAGCATTTTTTTCTTTACATTCATTTAGTTCATCTGGAGGAAGGGTTCATGGCTCTGATATCTTTAAGACAACTGCTGGATCATGCAGCAGAAAATAGTTATGGTGTTCCTGCGTTTAATGTTAATAACATGGAACAGGTTCACGCAATCATGCAGGCCGCTGATGCCTGTAACAGTCCTGTAATTATGCAGGGTTCTGCTGGTGCGCGTAGTTATGCGGGTGAACCTTTTCTGCGTCACCTGATTATTGCCGCTTTAGAACAATATCCACATATCCCGGTTGTTATGCATCAGGATCATGGTTCTGAGCCTGCCATCTGTCTGCGTTCAATTCAGAGTGGTTTTAGTTCAGTAATGATGGATGGTTCATTGATGTCAGATATGAAGACACCATCAAGCTATGAATATAATGTCGATGTAACATCAACTGTCGTGGCAATGGCTCATGCCGGTGGTGTGTCTGTTGAAGGTGAACTGGGTTGTCTGGGTTCGCTTGAAACGGGTGAGATGGGTGAAGAAGATGGTCACGGTGCTGAGGGTAAGCTGGATATGGACCAGTTGTTGACTGATCCTGATGAAGCAGCTGACTTTGTTAAGAAGACTAAGGTCGATGCCTTGGCTATTGCCATAGGTACATCACACGGTGCCTATAAGTTCACTCGCCCACCTACCGGTGATATTCTTGCGATTGATCGGATCAAAGAGATCCATGCCCGTATACCGAATACTCACCTGGTTATGCATGGTTCTTCATCTGTGCCACAGGAATGGTTAAAGATTATCAATAGCTATGGCGGTGATATGGGTGAGACCTATGGTGTACCTGTTGAAGAGATCGTTGAAGGTATCAAACATGGTGTGCGCAAGGTCAATATCGATACTGATCTACGCATGGCATCTACAGGTGCAATTCGTAAGCACCTGTCAGAGAATACCTCTAACTTTGATCCACGTAAATTCCTGAAGGAAGCGACAAAGGCGATGAGTGATATCTGTAAAGCACGTTATGAGGCCTTTGGTTGTGCTGGGCAAGCATCGAAGATCCAGGCCATCTCTCTGGATGATATGCACCAGAGCTATGCTAGTGGTGAGTTGGATCCAAAGATCAACTAATCTTTCGATGACTCGAAAAAAGCGGGCATTAGCCCGCTTTTTTTTGTTAAGTCTGGTGAATTAAAAGCTATCAGGGCGACCAATTGCATAGTACTGGATCCCTGCCTTATGCAATTGTTCAGGGTTATAGATATTGCGGCCATCAAATATTACCGCTGTTTTTAAATTTTCCTTTATATTACTAATATCATAGCTGCGAAATTCTGCCCATTCGGTGACGATGACAAGGACATCTGCACCCTCGAGTGCATTAGCTGCAGTTTCTACCAGTGTTAAATCATCACGATCGCCATAGATTCTTGTTGCTTCGGCCATAGCCTCAGGATCAAAGGCGCGGACACTGGCGTTTGCCTGCCACAGGGCCTCCATTAAAGAGCGGCTCGGAGCGGCTCGCATGTCGTCTGTGTTGGGTTTAAAGGCGAGCCCCCATATTGCGATGACCTTACCGTCAAGATTACCGTTAAAGTGGTTGCTGATCTTGTGGAATAAAACATCCTTTTGACGGTTATTTACTCGTTCTACGGATTCCAGTAATTCAGCCTTATAGTTATTGGCATTGGCGGTGCGTTCCAGGGCCTGGACGTCTTTGGGGAAGCACGAGCCACCATAGCCACAGCCCGGGTAGATAAAGTGATAACCAATCCTGGGGTCTGATCCAATTCCATGGCGTACCTGTTCAATATCGGCCCCAAGATGTTCAGCCAGATTGGCCAGTTCATTCATAAAGCTAATTTTTGTGGCCAACATGGCATTGGCTGCATATTTTGTTAATTCGGCTGAGCGTATATCCATGGCAATGATACGCTCATGATTACGATTGAAAGGTGCGTACAGCTCTCGTAATAATTCAGTCGTGCGGGGATTGTCAGTCCCGATCACAATTCGGTCAGGTTTCATGAAGTCATTAATGGCCGCACCTTCTTTCAGGAATTCAGGATTTGAGACGACATCAAATTCCAGATTTAGCCCACGACATGATAATTTCTGCTGAGTAGCCTCTTTGACTCGATCAGCTGTACCAACGGGGACGGTCGATTTATCCACGATAATTCGGTATTCAGACATATGCTCGCCGATACTTTTGGCAACGGCAAGGACATGTTGTAAATCAGCCGAACCATCTTCATCGGGCGGGGTGCCAACAGCAATAAATTGAAACAGGCCATGGGCGACGCCTTCGGCAACATCAGTAGTAAAATTTAGTCGGCCGGCAGCATGGTTTTCCAGAACGATCTTGTCGAGGCCGGGTTCGAATATAGGTATTTCACCCTGGCTAAGGCGTTTAATTTTTTCTTCATCAATATCAACACAAAGTACATCGTTGCCTACGCTGGCGAGACATGCGCCAGTAACAAGGCCAACATAGCCGGACCCAAAAACAGAGATTTTCATCAAACACAAATCCTTTAAAATAAGCTAATTAGCGATAACGGGCACCAGTCTATATTTAACTATGGAGATTCTTTGGTCACGTTTTGTTGTTGTGCCAAATGATGCCAATGCTGAGCTAGTTTACTGTCTATGGGTAAGCCAAACCAGCCCTTTTCATAAGCGTCCCCTAGTAGCTGTTGAGCGCTTCTATTGCCGGCCGTGGCTGCGAGGCGGAAGTAGCGCAAGGCGAAGATGTCGTCGGGTTCTACACCATTACCCTTCATATACATATATCCCAGATTAAACAACGCAGTGGGATGACCTTTGCTGGCCGCGCGTTCATACCACTTAATGGCCATGGTTTGATCCTGTTCAATACCAATGCCATTGGCGAGCATGACCGCTATGTTGTTTTGAGCCTCAATATGACCACGCTGTGCCGCTTTTAGAAACCATTTGGCGGCCTCGGTCGCGTTTTTTGATATTCCTTGCCCGCGGGCATACATAGTGCCCAGGTTGTACTGGGCCTCAATGTTGCCTTTTATGGCAGATTTGCGGAACCATATGGCGGCCTGCTCTTGGTCGGCCTTGGTACCGATGCCCTCTTTAAGCATAGAGCCAACCAGTAATTGAGCCTGGGGCTCCCCGAGTTGCGCGAGCGAATACCATAACCTCAGGGCTTGCTGATAGTCACCTTTGTCGTAAGCGGCCATCCCTGGATCAAGTGGATTGCCCTGGTCAGCTTGTGTAGCTTCTACCGTAGCTTCTGCGCCAAATACATTAAGAGGGTGAGCTCCAATGGTAAGACTGAAGATTAATATTATAATAGGGGTTAGAAAGTTCTTCATACGTTCTAGTTGTCTTGTTTTCATCTGGAATGAGTTTATTTTCAGCACAAGGGAGATCCATTAGTCAAGTTGGACAGTAATCTATGACATTGTATTGAGTCAGTGCATTGACGTGACTGTTTGAGATTGATAATGTTTACCACTTGGGGAGCTTTACCACAGTAACACATACTCCAGTTGATTGGCTGGGGATTTTACATATCAAGGATATTGGTAATGATAAAAAAAGCATCAATTTTACTTTCTATCATGGGGATGATGGTCCTTATGGGCAACTTCGCTTTCGCCGCCCAGGGGGGGGACGCAACCGCGGGTAAAGATAAGGCGGCCATGTGCGGTGGTTGTCATGGTGACGACGGTAATAGTTTTGCCGCTGATTTTCCACGCCTGGCAGGTCAGTATGAATCGTATATCGTGAAACAGGTACGTGATTTCCAGAGTGGTCATCGTGCTAATAACGATACGATGGCTGGCATGGCTATGACGATTGCCAGTGTAGAGGATGCCAAGGATATTGGTGCCTATTTTAATAAGCAAAAAATGGTCAAGGAGCCTTTAACGCCAGCTGATAAAAAACTGGTAAAGAAAGGTGAAGAGATCTTTAAAAATGGTAATCCGGCATCAGGCGTCTATGGTTGTATCAATTGTCATGGTGCACGCGGAAAGGGAATGTCCAAGACGGTTTCACAATTTCCTGTCATTGGCGGTCAACATCGCGATTACATCATTAAGAACCTGACAGATTTCAAGGAAGGTCGCCGCTCAAATGATCCAGCAGGGATGATGGCTGCGATTGCCAAGCGATTATCAGATGACGAAATCACGGCAGTTGCCAATTACCTCTCGGTACAATTACCCTGATTGTCATTTATTCTCATTATTCTAATAAAAACGGGGCCTAATGGCCCCGTTTTTAATACTGGGAAATACGTTACTGCTATCTGTATTGAACGTTAAATGGTTCTTTACTATGTTGAGCGTTATGGTTTCGGTCCACAGAGAAGAAACTCGAGCAATGCCTTCTGGGCATGGAGACGATTTTCGGCCTCATCCCAGACCACGCTCTGAGGTCCGTCGATGACCCCGGTGCTGACCTCTTCATCACGGTGAGCAGGCAGGCAATGCATAAACAGGGCATCTTCTGCCGCGTGAGCCATTAATGCTTCATTGACCTGATAGTCGGCAAAGGCTGTAACTCGTTGTCTGGCTTCATCTTCCTGGCCCATGCTTGCCCACACGTCGGTGACAATGAGGTCTGCTCCAGTTGCTGCCTCAGTGGCTGAATTAAACAGGGTTACTTGTTTTTTATTATGGGTAACTAACTGTGCATCAGGCAGATAACCATCAGGGCTGGCGATGTGGAGCTTGAAATCAAACTGACGAGCGGCATTGATGTAGGAATGACACATATTATTTCCGTCACCGATCCAGGCGACAGTCTTACCCTGGATATCACCACGGTGCTCAAACCAGGTCTGCATGTCAGCCAGGAGCTGGCAGGGATGGACATAATCCGTGAGGCCATTAATGACCGGTACCTTTGAGTGGGCAGCAATACATTCGACCGTTTCGTGGGCAAAGGTACGCACCATTATGGCGTCGACCATTCGGGATAAGACGCAGGCAGAATCAGCGATAGGTTCGCCACGGCCCAGTTGGGTGTCGCGTGGTGACAGGAATATTGCATTGCCACCAAACTGGATCATCCCGGTTTCGAAAGATACACGTGTTCGTGTTGACGATTTTTCAAATACCATCGCCAGGACCTTGTTCTTCAGTGGTTCATAGATGACACCCTGTTGCTGCATTTTTTTTAGATCACTGGCACGCTGAATCAGGGCGCGTAATTCATTACCCGACAGGTCGAGTAGACTAAGGAAATGACGTGGAGTACTCATGATTTTTTAATCTGGTTAGTGGGACTATGCTGCCGCTCAGGCCGCTTGTTGATTGATGAAGCTGTTGATCAAGGTGCTTAAACGCTCGATCAGCAGGCTGGCATCATGATCGTTAATGTTTAATGGTGGTAATAAGCGTATGATCCGGCCAGCCTGGATGCTTATTAATAGGCCTATTTCCAGGGCCTGAACTAATAATTCATTGCATTCCTGCTGAAGCTCAATGCCTATCATCAGGCCTTTGCCACGGATAGTATTGATAGCTGGATTGTGTTGGAACTGTGAGTCCAGGGCGCTGCGAATTTGTTGCCCCATTTGAGTGGCTCGTTCAAGCAGCTGTTCTTTTTCGATGATCTCAAGCACAGCAAGGGCGGCGCTGCAGACCAGTGGGTTGCCGCCGAAGGTAGAGCCATGACTGCCGGCCTGAAGTAATTTGGCGGCCTTGCCAGATGCCAGACAGGCGCCGATGGGGACTCCATTTCCCAGCCCCTTGGCCAGGCTAATGACATCAGGGACAATTTCGGTATGTTGGTAGGCAAACCATTTCCCAGTTCTGCCAATGCCTGTCTGCACTTCGTCAAGCATCATCAGCCAGTCATTGTCATTGCACAGTGCGCGGATAGCCGCGAGAAAGTCTTCATCAGGTACATTGATCCCACCTTCGCCCTGAATAGGCTCAACCAGGATGGCAACAACATCCTGGCTGTTTTTTGCGACTGCTTCAATAGCAGGGATATCGTTGAATGGGACGCGAATGAATCCCTGTACCAGTGGCTCAAAGCCAGCCTGAACCTTACGGTTACCTGTTGCTGAAAGGGTGGCCAGTGTCCGGCCATGGAAACTGTTTTCAGTTACGATAATCGTGGGTGATTTGACACCTTTCTGATGACCATATTTACGGGCGAGTTTTATGGCGGCCTCTATTGATTCCGCGCCGGAGTTACCAAAAAATGCCGTATCCATTCCTGCCAGCTGACAGAGTTTCTGGGCAAGTCGCTGCTGACTATCTATATGGTATAGATTGCTACAATGTACCAAAGTCGAGGCCTGTTCACTAATCGCTTTTGTAATTGCCGGGTGGGTATGCCCAAGTCCACAGACACCAATACCACTCAGGGCATCAAGATATTGATTACCTTGATTGTCCCATAGCCAGCACCCCTTGCCTCGGGACATAGTCACAGGCAGGCGGGTATAATTGGGCATCAAGTTATAATTGTCAGTTTCTGTTGTCATGTTAGCGTGGTATATCGTCAAAGTGGCTCTAATCTAAAGTGAGTTGTTAAGACTTTTTAAGGGTCGTAAAAAACAAAAAGGCAGCATAAGCCGCCTTTGGTCAATGATATTTAATCAAATTTCTGACCAAACGAAGAATATATAATGAATATGGCGAGTTGGCAACATTAGCCAGAGGATTTAAATTCAGCCTGAGATGGCGAGTATTAACACCAGCTGGCCTGGTGATCGGCAGGGTTTTCCAGTAGCTCGTGGATATTGGCCTCAATAATTCGGTAGCCGACATTACCGTAAAGCTTCTGCCGCCCTTCATTTAGCACAAATGTAGGACTACCGGTGATGAGTAATTGATCTGTCTGTGCGTAATCGACGCTGAGGCGGGCATGGGCGGTGCCGTCATTTAATTTCTGCTCGACGGCATCCCTGGGCTACAATAAGGTCTCGGCAATGGCGTTTTTTTAATTACG